>PATG01000038.1 GCA_002713555.1 Planctomycetaceae bacterium | reverse complement strand
TGATCCTTCACTCAAGGTTGCAGTAATTGGAGCTGGCATTTCAGGGCTGGTTTGTGCCAGAACACTTCAGGACCATGGCATCAACGTAACCGTGTATGAGAAGAGTCGCGGACCGGGCGGAAGGATGTCGACGAGACGCACGGAAGAAGGGCTACAATTTGATCACGGTGCACAGTACTTTACTGCACGTGATCCTCGATTCCGTCGGTATGTCGATTCTTGGCAGCACGACGGTATCGTCGCACCGTGGAATGGCCGGATCGTTACGTTACAAGGCGGCGAGGTGATCGACGAAAAGGGCGGCAGCGATCGTTTTGTTGCTGTGCCAGGCATGAATGCCATTTGTCGCCACTTGGCTAGCGATCTGGACATTCACTACGGCACGAAGGTGTCACCGCTACAAGAAAGCGGCGACAGCTGGCAGTTAGCAGATGATGACTCAAATGCCTTGGGCGCGTTTGATGCAGTGATCGTTTCGGCACCAGCTTTCCAAACTGCAGTCCAGCTAACGGTGGTACCAGATCTCGCCGCAAAAGCGAGATCATCTGAAATGAGTGGCTGCTGGGCGGTGATGGTTGCACTCCGGCAAGGTTTGGAGCTTCCGTTTTGTGGTGCTTTCGTGCACGAGTCACCGCTTTCATGGATTGCCTTGGATAGCAGCAAGCCGGGTCGCTCATCGCAATCAGAAACATGGATCCTCCATGCGTCACCCGACTGGTCAGAGGCCAACATGGAACGTCAGCCAGCCGACGTTGAAGCCGAGCTGTTGGCCGAATTCTGGCGTAGTATCGGCAAGCCCGCAGTCGAGATCAACTATAGCACAGCTCACCGATGGCGTTTTGCCTTACCCACCAGTCCATTGGAATCACGTTGTTTATTTGATGGGGAATCAATGGTCGGCGCTTGCGGCGACTGGTGTGGAGGACCGCGCGTCGAGGGAGCATTCCTGAGCGGATCAGCCGTAGCAGGTCGTGTTCTGGGAGAGTTTATGCAAATGAACTCCGCTCTGCAATCTGCATCACAATACCAGCCACAACTGTCTTGACACCGTAATACTGATTGAACAGTCGCAAAGGAAAGTGAGTACGATGCAGTTTAGTGACGAGGAGATCAAATTAGCACGCGAGCTGCGCGAAGCGGGACTTGCTTGGGAGCCACACTCTGGCCACTATGTGCATGATGAAACAGGTTTCTGTAAACAGACGTCTCCCTTTCAGGAAAAAGTCTATTTCATCCTGAACTACGATTACTTCATGAAATCGGTGGGTGGCGTCGTGCGATTTAAACAGATCATGCTTTGGCTACCTACTTGGGACGATGCGCGAAGACAACTGAAATTGCTCGGAGTTCCAGATGCGAGTGTAGTTGACCGACTTGAGCATACACGGGCAATCGAACAAGGCAACGAACGTTTCATCCTCTATCAACTCATCAAGTCTGCACTCGCTGAGCAAACTGCTCAAGTTGGTTCTGTACACTGGAGTTAATCGATGCAAATCGCCTGGTTCAAACGTGACTTACGCATTGAAGATCACGCACTATTCTTGCAGCCATCACATGCGAGTCCAGCGATCAGCTTCCGCTTGAGCCCGAGGTTCTTAGGCTTGATGGCTGCTCGATTTGTTATTTGGTGAAATAAATCTGCAAATCCCGGTTGCGAAGTCCGTAGCTTCGGGACGGATACTCGGCTCCTCCATCGTTGCCGGGTTTTTACTCGTTATTAATCCCTGGTAGTTTAAGGCAAAACCATGACTTACGCTCGCGCTAGGCTCTGGCTCGGAATTACGGGTGTCGGCACAATGGTAATCTTAGCGCTATTGCTCCTAATAACACGTAAGCACGAAGCAGTAATGTCAACCGTAGAGGCTTGGCAAGAAAATGATGTCTGGAGTCTGGGCGCATTTCTAGGCGATTTCTTGCTGATCATGTTGCCGCTCGATATACTGGGTGGGTTTGTGTTACCCAACCGATACCAGCGGCAGTCGGCTACGTTTGCCCATTTCTTTGGGCAATGGCTGATTGGTGTGATGCTGCAATCATTCCTTTTCATGTCTACTGGACTTATTATCTTGGCAATTGGCCGATTGCTTGGACTTGGGGGAGTCCTAACACTAATTGCAACGCTTTGCTTCGCCTATATTTCAATGCAAGGCCGCTTAGTTCGTTTGACGATCGATGGTACTCAGTACCGTCCGGCGCGCCAATTAGTTATGCTGAAGCGAAGATTGCAGCAATTTCGAGCAGTCAATCGACCAATAGAAGTTCTGAGCCACAGTGACCCTGGATTTACAGGAGGAGTTGTCGGTCTACCAGGTAGGGAAAACATCATCATTCCTCGCATCTGGTTTAACCACTTGTCGACTGAACAGCTCGCCACTGTAGTTACACGTCGGCTGATTGCCATCGAATCAAACAGTCGCAACAAAGGATTGTTGCTAGCGTTGCTCTGGATTCTTACGGGCTTTACGTTCTCCACGTTATTGCCAGGAGCAGGAGTGAAGAGCGTGGCTCAGTTGGTCACGACTTGTGCGGGATTCACACTTTGGACGTTCTTTGGTTTGCTCGTACTGCCATCGGTGAGTCGCCTTGCATCTTATTCGATTGACAGTAAGCTTATTGAGCGCGGAGTGTCTCGACAGCTGTTGGAAAGTACTCTTACGGCACTCGATCGTCTGCAAGATAATGAACCCGATCGTTCGAAGCTGGTTGAAACGATTTTTCATCCCGTGCCGAGCGTGGCTAACAGGTGTGAGCTTAGTATTGGCCACAGCAGTGGTGCGTGGCATGCCGCTCGTATGGTTCTTTTTCTTTCTTGGTCATGTCTCGGCCTCTTGTCGCGAGCCGTGCACTGCAATGTGGGTCGACCAGAGCTTTGGATTATGCTGCCGACCGACTGAAATCGAAATTTGCCGAAGCGATGAAAGTCTATTACAGCGATACCTTCGAACTGCCTCTCCCAGAAAGCCATCACTTTCCCATGGAAAAGTATCGTCGTGTCCGAGAGCGGCTAGAAACTTGTGCTTTTGCCAGCCAGCTTAAGTTCAGTCTTCCGCCTGCCGCTACGGATCAGCAGCTGTTGCTTGTGCATACGCCAGAGTATCTTCGCAACGTCAAAGAGGGAAACTTGACTCGCATCGAGCAGCGTCGGATCGGATTTCCATGGTCGGCTGAGATGGTAGAGCGACATCGCCGATCGACTGGAGCGACGATCGCTGCAGCAAAAGCTGCTCTTAGTGATGACCATGGAGTCCATCTCGCCGGCGGTACTCACCATGCCTTCGCTGATCGCGGCGAAGGTTTTTGCGTTTTTAATGATGTAGCGGTTGCGGTCCGTGTGTTGCAGGCAGAAGGAGCCATTCAGCGAGCGGTGATCATAGACCTCGATGTCCACCAAGGCAACGGGACCGCAGCAATTTTCGCCGATGATTCTACTGTCTTCACGTTTTCGATGCATGGGGAAAGAAATTTTCCGCAATCGAAGAACGGCAGCGACTCAGATATTCAGTTGTCCGATGGCACATCTGATGACGAATATCTGCCATTACTCAACGACGTTTTGACGACTAAACTGCCCCTGGAACAATCTGATATCGTGTTCTACGTCGCTGGTGCGGACTGCTACCAACACGATCGCTACGGCAGGCTCGCGCTGACGAAGAGTGGTTTAGCTAGCCGCGACCGACTCGTGTTNCAGGCATGCAACGAGCATTCGTGCCCCGTTGTGGTCGTGATGGGNGGTGGCTACGCTCAAGATATCGACGATATCGTCGANATCAACNTCGNCACTATTGAAGAACTACTCAATGTCTTCGCACCTATTCCACGGTAGCACTTTTCTCTAGAGCTTTGATTTGCGTCAAGACTTGCCATTTTCAAGTCGCTCGCCTTGCGATTGCTATGACTCAATCTGTGCGACTCTTCCAGCAACGGCGATCAAGGCCGGTACCGTCGAGAGCCTATTGAGGCCTGAGAACAAAGCCAAATTGATTTCCATTCTGAAGTATCACGTTGTACCTGGTCGAGTCTACTCCACCGACGCGTTGGCAGTTGGGAAAGCAAAGACACTCGAAGGCCAGTCCGTAAGCATGGCTGTCCAAGGTGGAGCAGCCATGGTGGATAACGCCGAGTTAGTTTCCACGGATCTNGATGCCAGCAATGGTGTGATTCATGTCATNGACACNGTCATNNTGCCGCCAGCCAATAAGCAGGCTGCAATGATGCCGCACCAAATGATCGAAACGGCAATTCAAGAAGGAGCACCATTGTTTAACGCTGGTCATCCTAGCGAATGTGCCAAAGTCTACATGACGACAGCCAGAAACCTACTCGCGATGGAAGAGCATGGGATGAGTACGTCGGTCACTCAGACGTTGCAAACAGCTGTCGATAAAGCTGAGCAATGTAGCTGTAGCAATTCCCAAGCCTGGACACTCCGGCACGCCTTGGATTCTACCTACAAGAGTATGCAGGTAACCGTTCGCTAATAGCGTCTTACCTTCAGCCGCGAAAGTCGGTTTCCGGTCATGTTTAGATCGGTAGCCGGCTTTTGTTAATTAGCTCTACCGCGGTCGTTCTTGCCGGCACATGCTGGCTCTCTCCAAAGGTGATGACTGAATGCGGCTTACCGATATTTGCTGGCAAGACTCTCGCTAGCCATGGTGAAGTTTCCACTTTTCTGGTGGAATATAGAGGATTTTACGTTGTCATCACCGGCAAGCTGCCTACAGTGCCTGTATTGTTGATGATCCTTTCTAATTCTTATTCAGCGATTTGAAGCACTATGCACACCGTTTTGGAATCACCTTCTTCGTCCGATAGATCCGCACAGAAGCATCCGCTTGCAGCTGATTTGCAATCTGACACTCACATTTCTAGCCAAAGGTCAACAGAGGTCGACCTGGAGGCGATCAAATCCGCTGTTCGTACCATCCTCAAAGCGGTCGGGGAAGATCCAGATCGCCCTGGCTTGGAAGAAACTCCTCGCCGAGTAGCCAAAATGTACGCCGAGATGTTTCAGGGGCTGCACCTGGATCCATCTCGCCATCTGCAGGTAACTTTCACCGAAGACTATGACGAGCTCGTACTCGTGCGAGACATCCCTTTTACCAGCATGTGTGAACATCATCTTCTGCCTTTCACTGGACTGGCCCACGTCGGTTATATCCCACAAGGTCATGTAACCGGACTAAGCAAGCTAGCCCGTGTTGTTGAGGAAGTTGCTCGTCGCCCTCAAGTGCAAGAGCGGATGACACACACGATTGCGGAGTTGATCGAAACAGAGCTCAAAACCTCTGGTGTAGGAGTCGTGGTTCAAGCTGAGCATTCGTGCATGTCGATCCGAGGTATCAAAAAGCATGGCAGCTCAACAATTACCAGTGCGCTGCGTGGAGCTCTGAAAACAAATCTGTCAAGCCGAAGTGAGTTTCTGTCTTTTGTCGACACCAGATCTATGGGTTAACAAATACGAATTAGTGATTTGCCTCTAAGCGAACAGCAATATGATCATTCAAAAACAGTATAAATTCTACGCAGCCCATCGGAATGAAAAGTTGCAGGATAAATGCCGGAACTTGCACGGACACCGATATGGAATTGCCTGCCACTTTGAAGTCGAGCGAACCGGTGCGTTGTCGACGCTCTTCGGTGACTTCGACAGAAAAATCGAGCCCTTCCTGAAAGCTGAGTACGATCATGGCATGTTGATTCATGTCAAAGATCCACTCTATGACACACTAACTCAGCACATGCAGCGTACTGGTGAGGACTTGAAATTGAAGCGATTCTCGCACCCCACGACGGTCGAAAACCTAGCACACATGCTCTTCACGGAAATCACGGAAATGGGTTTTCGTTTAACCTTGCTCGAAGTGCGAGAAACCGATACATCTGTGATAAGCTATTCACGAGAAGATTGGGTCAACGACAGTCGCGACTTTCCGAATAGCACGGCATTAGCCACTGAGTCCGTTTCCTAATCATTGCCTCTACAAAGATCCGAAATCATGTCTACTGCTACCTCGACTAGCCCCGGTGACTCTGACCTTCAATGCATGGAGGTTTGGGGAGGCAATGGAAGCCGAGAAAACCATTTTGTCCGACCTGGAGTAGACGTATGGATTACCAGTCAGGCTGTGGACTGTAATCTCTCCGGTGGCTCTGACCTTTACCTTCTCTCTTCGTGTTCCTCAGGCCGAATCACACGAATGATGGTGGCAGAAGTTTGCGGCCAGTTACCGCATTACACCAAGCTCTCCTACGAATTGCGCGAGTTGATGAAACAAAACATTAACACCATTCGGCAATCTCGTTTTGTTAGCGAGATTAGTCGTCGGTTCGCCGAGTGCTCGGAGCACGGTTGCTTTGCCACAACCATGATTAGCACTTTCTTTTCCCCAACACGCACCCTGTCTTTTTGTAACACGGGGAATCCGCCGCCACTGTTGTTCAATAGTCAGCAGCAAGACTGGTCGACTCTGAAACAAGTACCAAACGACTTGACCATCACCCCTGAATCCTGGTGTGTGACCGACTTTGAAGAATACCAAAACTTCGAAACAAAACTCAACGTGGACGATTTAGCACTTTGTTTCAGTAACGCCATTACCGAATGTTGCGATACGCAGGGCAGAACCATAGGTATGGAAGGTGTATTCGAGCGTGTTCGCAAGCTTGATCCAACGCAGCCAGAGCAGCTAATTGCCACTCTCACTGAACAAATCAAACAAGAACATCCCGATAACTTAGCGTTTGACGATACGACAATCTTACTCTGCCAAGGGACGATGACCACCGTTCCTTGGAAGGACAATTTGCTGGCGCCGCTACGGTATTTCCAGGGTGCTACCGACAAAGCAAAGATTGAATAGGAACACGCCGCACCGATGCCAGAGGGTCATAAGATTCATCGTATTGCCAGGGATCATCAACGTCACTTCGCCTGCAAGAGGCTAGAGGTATCCTCTCCCCAGGGACGTTTCACTGACGGCGCGAAACTACTCAGCGGCAAAACACTCAAGTCGGTAGACGCTCATGGCAAGCATCTGTGCTACCACTGGTCAGGTGGCAAGTTTCTTCATATCCACCTCGGTCTCTACGGTAAATTTCGACTCCATCGACCTCCTTTTCCGGAACCATATGGTCAAGTCCGGCTACGTGTTGTTGGCAAGGAAAAGGCTTTCGACCTCAATGGTCCCAACACTTGCAGAATAATCAATCGAGAGGAATGGGCGGCTGTTCAAGCTCGCTTAGGAGCAGATCCGTTGCGTGACGACGGCGACTTTGAGCAAATCTGGATTCGAATCGGCGGTAGTCGTGCAGCTATAGGCACCCTTCTGTTGAATCAATCCGTGATTGCTGGCGTTGGAAATATCTACCGAAGCGAAGTTTTGTATCTGCTCGGCATTCATCCAGAGACTCCTGGCCGAGAATTAGCTCGCGAACAAGTGAAGTTACTCTGGTCCAAGTTAAAATCACTGTTGGAAATCGGAGTGAAATACAATCGCATCATCATTGCCGAACCGAAAGAGATCGGCAAACCACGCAGCCGAATGAATCGTGACGAACGATTGCTAGTTTATAAGCAGCCCGTCTGTAGCCGTTGCGACACGGAAATCGAGAGCTGGCTATTAGGCGCACGCAAAGTGTTTGCCTGTCCGAAATGCCAGTTGAGCTAAGAAGAAGCCTCACCTCAGGGAAAAGATATACTTCAAAGAGATTCCTTCGTCTTCTCAGTGTTGATGGCTCCGACCAGAGTCTGAGCAAATCCTTCCAAAGGTTGCAAGTTGTCGTACCCTGATTCTTTGTCTGCCAGCGTAATCGTTAGATGCATTGTTACAACACAATGTGAAGAACTACTTAAGCCAAATTCTAGCCAGCAGACTTTTTTCTCCGCCGTCCTTTGGGTGCAAACTTGGCCTGTACCGCAGCAACGCCTTCGAGGAGACGATCGACATCAGTGAGTCGGTTGTAAAGATAAAAACTGGCGCGGGTGCTGGCGGTGACACCCAGATGTGTATGCAACGGTTGGGTGCAGTGGTGACCAGCACGAACCGCCACGCCAAATTGATCGTTGAGTACCTGGGCAAATTCATGGGCATGGATTTTTTCAAAGGCAAAACTAACAAGCGCCGCACGATGTTCAGGTGCAGGGCCTAGAATCCGCAATCCTTCAATTTCGCTTAGACCTTCATAGGCGTATTGGACGAGCGCCTGTTCGTGTTGATGGATTGCGTCGAGACCAATCTTGCTGAGATAATCGACGGCCGCTGACATGGCAATGGCCGGCACAATGGGTGGGGTGCCGGCTTCGAATTTTGCGGGGAGTTCAGCCGGTGTAAAGTGATTGAGCTGGACCTCATTGATCATGCTTCCACCGCCCAAGAAGGGCGGCATGGCAGCCAGAAGTTCCCGCTTGCCGTAGAGAACTCCAATACCCGAGGGACCTAACATTTTATGTCCACTAAAAGCGACAAAGTCAGCATCCCAAGCACGTACGTTGGTTGGTTGGTGGGGCACGCTTTGGGCTGCGTCTACCAGTACCAAGGCTCCTGCGCCATGCGCATTTTTTGCAATAGCTTCTATCGGGTTCACCGTTCCGAGAGTGTTAGAAACAGAGACTAAGGCCACAAGTCGAGTTCGCTCATTCAGCAAGTTCTCAAACTCAGACTTATCGAGCAGACCATCTTCCGTGAGAGGTACATGGCGTAATACGGCTCCCGTTTGTGCTGCTAGCTGTTGCCACGGGACCAGGTTCGAGTGGTGTTCCATCACGGTGAGAAGAATTTCATCGCCCGGATGGAGATTGGCCCGACCCCAACTTTGGGCTACTAAATTTATGGAGGCCGTTGTGCCTTGCGTAAATATCACTTCCTCGGCATGTTCCGCACCAATAAAGTCGCGTACTTTTTCGCGAGCATGCTCATATTGTTCCGTACTTCGTTCGCTTAAGGTATGAATGCCTCGATGTACATTGGCATAATCTCGCTCGTACACCCGACGAATGGCGTCGATTACCTGTCGGGGTCGCTGGGTGCTGGCTGCATTGTCAAGGAAGATCAGGGGATGGCCGCTTAAGACATCGCTGCTCAGAATAGGAAAATCTTCGCGCAGCGACTCTGGCAAGAGCTGGCTGGGCTCAAGCGTATTCATGGTTGGCCTTCCTCGGCATCAAGAGGGGAGTGGACTGCCGACTGGAGTACTTTCCAGGACAGCAGACAGCACTTTTGACGGTTGGGTGTTAAACGGGGGCCATAGAGTTCAAGCATCTCTTCGGCAGAGAATTTCTTGAGTTCATCAAGGGTCTTTCCATGCATTTTTTCTAACAGCATTGAGGCCGATGCCTGACTGATGACACATCCTTCACCTGAAAAATAGAGATCGGCAATTTTGCCACTGCTATCGAGTTGCAACTCGATTCGTACGATATCGCCACAGAGTGGATTTTTGTCTTCGTGCGCATGGGTTGCGCTTTCCAGGGATCCCCTGTGAAAAGGGTCCTCGTAGTGGTCAAGGATGTGTTCCTGATAGAGTTCTTCTTCGGAGGCCATGGGATTATAAAAGTATGCGATTTAATTGGAGCTGCTGATTTCGACCCTTCAATCTAACATCTTGTGTCTCCTATTGACCATGGGGTAAGAAAGTCACTTCTCCTGGAGTGCCTCTTGTTATCTAAGTATTTGGGATTCTAAGCCCCGAGAGCTGCCCATCCGAAGACTGCTGTAAAAAAAACAAAGAGAACACTAAGGCCATGGTATCCAAGGGCTAGCCACCATGTTGTGAGATATTCACGGACATCAAAAAATGCCTGGAGGGAGAGACGGATGCCCCAGAAAACTGCCACATAAAGACAAAACGCACGCGCCAGGCCGCTGCCACTTGCCAACTCTTCAGCATGCAACACGCTGATGAATGCAAAGGCTAATATCGCCAGCACAACATAGCCTCCATAAACCCAATACATTTGCCGATGCAAACGGGTTAGGGGCTGAAGTTGCTTTCCCCAATTCAATTGATAGGGCACAAGTGCAGAAGCAATCAATACGGAGAATTGGCCGTACCCGGCCAGGGTTAAGAACCAAGCAAGATTTTCATTCATGCGATGGCCCCGGTTGCTTTCATAAAAGGCAGAATAATCTCGAACACAAATGGACGGTGAAACAACAATCCCAGTGGAGCAAGTAACGAAATCACGGCTACGCACCAACCTCGCCAACCCGTTTTAAGTCGCAGTTTTTTGCCCAGCGAACTATGTGTGAAGCGGATAGAAAAAAACTGGATAAGAAAAAACACAGTGGGTCCACCATATCCGCCTCGTGCTGGAATAGAAATAACCAGATCGTGAACCAGCCCACTGATAAAAAAACCGATGAAATATGCCCCAGCTATGCCACACGAAGGGAGCAGTGGACGAAATAAAAACCTGTTTGTTAGATCGCGAAAGGCAGTATTCCAGCGTCTCCCCCAAAATTCGCTTAAACTCGAGGTAGTCAGTGGCCTATTCATGATGGGATGGGCAGGGATACCCATTGATCGCCAGGCGCAGGAGAGTATGTGAAAGACTCCAAAATGCAATAAGAGGATCAAGCCGACCAATCCAGTCCAGCCACGCAGGGAGAGAAACTGTGGAGATGTTTGTCTTGCCAGGCCAAAGTACAATACGAGACCCAGCAGGAATTTGGCCAGCGCCGTCAACCACTCGGTTCGTGTGCATGGGGTCTGCCTGGTCGACCCAGAAACTTTCAGGAATGCCTCCGCAGCCATGCCAGGCCAAGCCAACAGGTATCCAGCATGCAGCCACCAGGGCGCTGCAGGGGCGGGAGTGCGTCGCCAGGTAAGCCACTTGCAACTTGCGAAAATCGCCCCAGCGAGCAACCACATCAGTGCCCAGGGAGGACTGTTGTCGGCAAAACAAAAGAATACGGTGGCAGGAAGCAGTAGTAGCGGTATCCAACCTTGCCACCAGGGTAGCCGTACGACACTCGCTTTCGATGTGCGATTCGTACTAGAACCTGTTTCATAATTCATTTTTTCAATTCCTTTGACGGCGGTCGCTACGAGAGCCGATAAAACCTGGATGAAAAATCGACACTCGTAGCAATCGCCGGCTACAAACGTATTTTGAAACCGGTTCTAGACAATTTTTGTGCGTTCCCCATAACCTAGAAAACTGCAAAAGTGACTTGCAGTTAACATAGTTTCGAAAAGGGAGTTCACTTACTGAGGCAGTTCCCGTAATTATCCAAACTCACCTGCGGAGGATTTCGGTGGCCGCGTTCGCACCGCAGGCCCCCATCACACCACCTCCGGGATGGCTGGCAGCACCGCAGAGAAATAACCCGGGAACGGGCGTGCGATGATCGGCCCAGCCTGCCACGGGGCGAAAACAGTACAACTGGTGGGGAGTCATGGCTCCTTGCATAATATTGCCGCCGGTGATGCCAAATGTCCGCTCAAGGTCCAGTGGGCTCAAGACTTGTCGATGCTCTATGGCTGCTGGCACATTGGGTGCGTACTGGGCCAACAATTCGACACAACGGTCACCAAAGGATTCTTTGTGGTCGTCCCAATTTCCTGAGGCCAGGTTATAGGGTGCGTATTGCACAAACATAGACAGCAGGTGTTTGCCATCAGGGGCGATGGTCGTATCGACACTGGTAGGCATGGTCATCTCCAGGATGGGTTCCTGGCTGGGTCGACCGTACTTGGCATCGTCGTAAGCGCGGTCCAAGTAGTCGAGTGTTGGGCCAATATGCATTGTGCCATGGTGATGGGGCGCAATGCCCGTACTGGGGAGACAGGTAAATTGCGGAGGTTCGGACAATGCCAGATTGACTTTGGCCGAAGCTGATGCGTAGTCAATTTTTGCCACGGCCTCACGAAACTCTGCGGGCAACACATCGGGTGAGAGTAATTTTTCGAACGTCACATGTGCATCCACGCTGGAAGCCACCACGCGTGCTGCCAATTGCGAGCCATCTTTAAGTCCCACACCGCAGACTCCACGGGAGTCGGTTTGAATGGAATGGACTGGAGACTCGCGACGGATCTCAACTCCCATGTCTTGACATGCGGCGGCAATGGCATCAGAAAGCCGGCCCATTCCCCCCTGGACATAGCCCCACACTCCCCGCGCACCGCCTGCTTCGCCCATCACATGATGCAACAACACATAGGCGCTGCCTGGCGAGCTAATCGAAGTGAAGGCACCAATAATCGCGTCGGTAGCGAGAGTTGCTCTAAGAACCTCTGTTTCGAACCAGCGTTCCAAAATGGGTCGAGCAGCGCCGGTCAGCAATTCTATGGCTGCAGGTAAGTCTACACCAAGTTTTTTGACCGCACCGTAAAGCTGGAGTACTTTTTTGCTGTCACGCAAACGCTTACCCAAACCAATATT
>PATG01000037.1 GCA_002713555.1 Planctomycetaceae bacterium | reverse complement strand
GTTTTTTCCGTGGTTCCTGGGAGCACGACTTCAATTTTCACGACATCTCTGAGCCTATTACAATCTATAAGTTGCAGGGTCTCTGTGTAGTTTCGGGTGTCATCAGGGTACGACTCGATACAGCACCGGGTCGCAGCAGTCAGCGAATGGTGGCAAAATATCCTAGTTGCGTAAATGAATCGGACTGTCCTACCTATTTCGAGCACCAATTCGTCTAACAAAAAACAGACTCTTCTGATAAATTGCGTATTCTTAATCTTTGTAACACGACCTTCCAGCCCATTCACGCCATGCAAGACCTGCCTAATTCCTGGGAATTTAATCCCAATCCATTAATGGCAAATCGACATTTGCAGACTATTTTGGGGATCCATTGGCCACGTCGGGATGCACCCTACCAGGCAATTCAGCATCAGGTCGTGTTGGACGATGGAGACTGCATCGTCTTGCATGAAGACGTACCCATCGAGGGTGTTGAGTCGTCACCTAGCGTTCTTTTAATTCACGGCCTGGCAGGTTGCTACTTGAGCACCTACATGTGCCGCATGGCCGATCAACTGGTCGAGCGGGGATATCGAGTCTTCCGAATGGATATGCGTGGGTGCGGGGCAGGGGAGGGCTTAGCAAAACTGCCTTCACATTGTGGTCGTTCGACAGATACTGTAGCGGCTTTGCATCATATTGCTGAGATGTATCCTGATTCGGACACTTCGGTGGTTGCCTACTCGATGGGTGGCACGATCACGATGAATATGCTTGCCGAAGCGGGTGAAATGCGTATTGGTAACTTGGAGCGTTCATTTGTTATCTGTCCACCCATTGAACTTCAGCATGTAGAGCGACATTTCCGCACATTTTGGGGAAGACCCTACGATCGATTTTTTGTACGTCTCCTATGGAAACAAATTACGCATCGCTGGCGCCTTTTTCCGGAGACAGCACCCTCCGTTATTCCCAGACGTCCCAAACGACTGCGTGATATCGATGAACTGGTAATCGCTCCGAGTGGCGGCTTTGATTCCGCTGAAGATTACTACGATAAAACCTCACCCGGTCCAAAATTGAAGTCGATCAATCAGCCACTCACGATTTTTTTTAGTGAAGACGATCCGATCGTTCCTATCGACCCGCTGCATTCCTACCCACGCAGTTCCTCTATTGACGTCATTACTACACCTCGTGGGGGTCACCTTGGTTTTTTGGCAAGACGCAACAACGACCCCACTTTTCGCTGGCTTGACTGGCGTATCTTCGACTGGTTGAAGCAGGGCCAACCCAATTTGACAAGTGAAACCCAGATCGTGGATTCACGAATCAATGGATCGCGCGCAACGGATTCACCGATTCTGCCAAATGATCGTCCCACCACGGATCTACGTAATGCCAATGCGGATCTCCTGAAAGAAAAATCTGTACGTTAGTGCGCAGATCCAATCGTGCCAAAATGTGCACACTTGGAAGCGGGGCTGGGAGGGGGAAGGCTGGAATGAAGGGGATAGCTGAAGTTGTCTGCGTTAGGGTAGGGCACCTTGGTGGTACGCTTGTTGTTTACAGACATCTAAAACAGACATCTGAATCTACCGTTTACTCATCGATCAGTAAGAAGCTGTCAAACACGCAAAGCATTCCAAAAACTATACCTGCGATGCAAAAAGGCACTTTTCGGACGTTTCTTTGCCACCCATCGTGCCAAGCTCTGCGCGCTTGCCAAAACGCGTGGCCAGCATCATCTGGCCAATCTTTCTCCTCAGCTTGCCGGCTAGCAGGAATGCTGTTGGTAAAAAACGATCCGTAGTTCCTGTAGCGGGCTGCGCCAAAACAGGATTTGTCCTGCATTCTTTAAGGTCTGGAAGCTAAATTCAGTTCCAAATCACTCTGAATTCACGAAAAGTGCCCTGAACAAAATAAAAAGCCGACTTTATAAGTTGCCTGTCCTTTATGTCCTTTATGTACCTATGTACCTTATGTACCACTTTCTCTCTTTTTATGCCTTTTAGGCCCCTCTTTTTGTCCATTTTTGCGTCCCTTCTCACAATTTCTACACGTAGCCTTTATAATAGGTTTACTACCACTTTGTTTACTACTGTTCTACTATGTCTACGTCTGGCTACTAATGTGAGCTGATTGGATATGTAGTCTCTAGTTCATTGCATATTGGACAACCCATGAACATTACCAAGGCACTTTATCACCAGAACGGTCTTGTACGGAAATCTTCTGCTGCAATTCTGCGAGGAGCACGCTTTGCTAAGCGTTGCAGGCAAACTCAGGAAGATCTAGAGGCCTGTCCTCCGGTTTTTGTGAACTCGCTGCCTAAAAGTGGCACACATCTATTGAACCAACTCGTGACTGCATTTCCCAATCTGGTCGAATACGGAGCGTTCCTTGGCTCGATGACGAGCTCATACCGTTTTCGGGAAAGGAGCAAGCAAAACACACTTAAGTTTATTCAGTCGTTCCTTGCCAAAGAAATTGTTCGCGGGCATCTATTCTACGAACTTGAGTATGATCTGGCACTCCGCAAGCAAAATGTGGTGCACTATTTTATCTACCGTGACCTTCGGGATGTTGTCGTCAGCGAAGCCTACTATCTGCGCAACATAAATCGCTGGCATCGTCTGCACGCCTATTTTCGTGAATTGCCGACGCTGGCTGACGCTATTACCTGCAGTATTTGTGGCTTGAATGATCAATGGCCCGGAATCAACTATCCCAATATTGCCGATCGTTTTGCGCGCTATGCAGGTTGGCTGGAAAGTCCGACAGTTTGTACATTGAAATTTGAAGATCTGGTCGGCTCGAAACAAGAGGAGAGTCTAACGCAGATCACCGATTTTTATTCCCGTCAACTGTGTTACGATATCAATCCTGAGAGATACCTGGAAGCTATGAGAGTAGCTATTGCTCCAAAACGTTCGCACACTTTCCGCAAAGGAAAGTCAGGCGGATGGCGTAACGAGTTTACTTCAGAACACCGCAAGGTTTTCAACACTCTTGCTGGTGATTTGCTCATCAATCTTGGATACGAAACAGATGACTCTTGGGTCTAGGACGGGCCTATGCTTGTCTCTTCTACTACCGCCAGGCTGCGTTAATATTCTCGCATCTTCAGTTCTTCGCACTGGTTGAAGAGGTTGTGGTCGATACGGTTGTAGCACTACGAGCGCCAACGACGGTCACCCAATGCTCCCGCGCAGATTCTTGCGATCCCAGAGGCAGAAGATATTCCGCGTCAGACGAACGTGCCGGCAATTCTCCTGCTTGACACAAGGACGATCATCATCATTGTCAAAGACGGAGCTTTTAATAACCACATGCTCGCAGTCGTGGAAAACACCCCCTGCTTCAACGACGTCTGTCACATTGCTAACTGCAGCTGGTGGATGTTGGTGGGTTGTCGACTCCAGACGGCAAATCCCATATGCGAGACTTAGACCCAAGAGGAGTGCCAGCGAAAGTTTCCCCCTGTCATGATCATGAAATTGCAATTCGGGTAGCAAATCACTCAGTGATATGCATAAGAATGTTCCCGATGCAAAAGCAAGTGCTTTGGCCAGGGTTACTCCTCCATCTGTCTCACCAACAATACCAATATAGAAAAAAGCTACTCCGACCGGAATTGCCAATGCAAACAAGCCATTGACCAGATGCCTCCATCCTAAAGGCCATCCACCGCGGGCCATTAATGTTGCAATCGTCATCGAATCAAAAGGCTTATGCAACAGTATCACCAAAAATGCACCCAAACCCGCCAGGGGTGTACCCGAGGACCCATGTCCCACGCTGGCAGCCAAAGCCACGCCTGCAATAATACTATGCAAAGTTAATCCCAGGGCGGCACCTAACCCTGAAATGTCATGACCATGTCCATGTTGTCCTCCGTGTTCTTTTTCGTGATGGCAGGTCACCTCGCCATCTTCGATATCATGATGGTGGAAGCAAAAGAACCGCTCAATGAAGAACATTGTCAGCAAACCAAGGAGAACCCACAGCATGATTTCAAGATCACCAGCCGTACTGGCAGTTTCTTCGACTCTTGCCATACGCATTTGCTGAAAAGCATGGGGGAGCATGTGCAATAGACCGACGCCCAACATTACTCCTGCAACAAAACTAACTGCCAACTCCATGCCACGGTGTGTCAGCCGAAACCAAATCGGAATCATTCCACCAGCGATCGACGCAATGAGGATCAACAAACAATAGTAGGTAAGTAGCACTAGAGGATTCATCATGAATTCCGACAGCAGGTAATCAATCCCACAGTATGGCAGGCCGAGATCAAGACCACAAGAAGTGCAAATCTCCTGCAATGGTTACAAATCCAATGTCTCACACATTGTTTATGAGACTGTAGAAAGATTCTTAAAAAATTCTCTGCCACACTGCGCAATACATCTCTAGCCTGGGCTTTGTATTTAAAATCAGCCAAGCTATGCTATTTATCATGCGTGCGTGTATCCAACGAGTTCGTGAAGCCAAAGTCGTTGTCGACGGTAACATTACCGGGAAAATTGATACGGGGCTTGTTGTCTTGTTGGGTGTCACAACGAACGACTCTGAGGCGGATCTTATCTGGCTAGCAAACAAGATTATCAATCTGCGCATCTTTCCTGATAGCGAGGGAAAAATGAACCTTGCACTGGATGATGTCGGCGGAGCCATGCTGGTCGTCAGCCAATTCACCCTCTATGGTGACTGCCGCAAGGGACGTAGGCCCAGCTTTGTAAGCGCTGCTCCTCCAGAACAAGCTGAGCAAATGTATGAACTTTTTGTCGCCTACGTTGCAGGGCAGGGGGTTCCCATTGCAACTGGCTCATTTCGTGCGGACATGCAAGTCACTCTTACAAACGATGGCCCTGTGACCCTTTGGATAGATTCCGCAGAGCGGTGACGCCGTATTCATATAAAGCACGCAGACTAGTCTCGTTCATCTGCAAAAAGGATCAAAGTGGGAATCTTCTTTTTCTTATTACCACAAAGCATTGCACACTAATTTTCCACATTCCTTCTATGTTCTAGTGTACTGACTTGGATCAGATGGGATCAGCGACGATCTGAATCTGAATCCTGCGAACTACCACGCAAGCTACTCCAGATTCGTCTGGCCGTATCGTAAATTGTTTGATCCACTTGGGATTGGTCCGACCCGGCAACAACAGGATCCTTTGGGGCGTTCGAATTTTGGATAGGTTGCCAACCCGAGAAGGAGGGGGGAGGTTCGACAGAAGAAACTTCCTGTGGCTGCCCATTCACACAATGCCTCGGCCATTGCTCACGCCTCTGTGCCAATTGGGGATCAAGACCGTGGCGGTCGACCACCATGGGCTCACCAAGGATCAATATAATCACAATTACCAACTTGGCATAAGTTGAGACGTTGGCCCAGAGGTTCTTGCCCCAAAGTTTCATCGCCGTACCAAACGATTTTTTAAAACGCCAGCGTCCACGTGCCCATTCGATTGCATATATTTCATCTAGAATCAGATGAGACATCACTCCCATCAAGACTCCCCCTGATACAAAGTAACGCATTTGCAAATCGGTTGGTTTGTATAACAAAAAAGCCACACCCGCAAAGGTTGCAGCTGCAGGCAGGCTATGAAACATTCCACGATGCACCGTGTAGCTGGCCAATAGCTTGGCCACGCCGAACCGTACAAACAAATACATGCCTCCGCTCATGAGCAAGATTTGCTCGTAGTTCATGTTGAATTGCCTGAATCGATCAAGCAGTAGTAATGGGACAATCGCCGCCGCAAATCCCATCGACTCACGAAAGGGAATACCCGTGTCGCTATCGATATCAGGCAGCATGCCACCGATGCCACAAAGCCCACCCGCAATGAGCGCTGACTCTACCGGCAATCCGCCATAAAGACCAACACCCGTATACCCCACACCTAACAAACTGCTCGTGGTTATGTGCGTTTTGAAACCAGCCATGCAATTTCGAATAATGGGTTGCGAATTGGAGACGGGCAGACCCTACGCAATTAGCTAAGTTCGAACTAGGGCAAACGACTACCGAATTCCGAATACCTATGAAGCTGTACGTGTTTCGGAGCTTCCTTGGGCACTTAGACTGAAACGCATAAAAGTAATTGGCTTCAGCAACATTATTGCATGGCGGTTGAAGTTCATCAAACGAAAGAGGCTCGCTTGCTTTGATTGCTAGCACTGCTAGCTTGTATGACTCCGCTTTCCGGCCATGCCTCTGATCGATATACTTCCGCAGTTCAATTCCAATCCGTACGCCACGATCCCATATTTGGAATCCTATGCAGACCTACGACATCTTAATGATTCTCGTCCTGGTTGCCGCGACATTATTTGGCTTTTGGAAGGGCATGGCCTGGCAAGTGGCTTCGCTAGCATCACTGGTACTCAGTTATTTTGCCGCGCTTAAATTTGCCGACCAACTTGCGCCCATGATCAGTAATCATGCGCCATGGAATAAGTTTGTTGCGATGCTCGCGATCTACATTGCCACATCGTTTGTGATCTGGACACTGTTTCGCCTGATCTCAGGAATGATCGATCGAGTAAAGCTGGATGGTTTTGATCACCAGATGGGTGCCTTGATTGGATTTGCCAAGGGGATCCTGTTGTGCATAGCAATTACTTTTTTTGCAGTCACGATTCTTCCACAAAATCAAAAAGATGCGATTATCACCTCTCAGGCAGGGCAGTACATTGTCAGAATCCTGGATAAAACCAACACGGTAGTACCTCCCGAAATCCATGAGGTCATTCATCCCTACGTGGAGCGGATCGAACAGCGTCTGGACCCGAATTATCAACCCAACCCGGTCCAGGGCCTGCAAAATGTCTGGCCCAGCGAATCCGCCTCTAGCTGGCCATCCCCACCTCAATCCAATAATGCCTGGCCCCAGCAATCAAATCAGAATTTGTCCGCCAACGGGCAGTCTTCGGTTTACCAACCCCAGACCAATTTGCCTCCGCAAAATCAATCTCAGTCATGGCCCCAGCCGCCGCCCGTCGAACCACCAGCGTGGCCAGTGAGAGATTCACAAACGGCCGATCGTCCCACTGGAACTCCTCTTTAGTGTGCTGTTCGAGAAAACTCTTGAGTTGCTACCCAGGATCCAATTTCCTGGCAGGGGCTTTTTTCTGCAGTAATAACAGCGCTAAAACGAACATAACTATGATTATCGGACGTTGAAGCCGGGTGCCTTTCTGGGGCCCGATCTTTCATCAGCACCCTGCCTCGCCATCTTTCACAGCCCTTGATTTTGCTGCGGTCATTGCGATGGCTGCTGAAGCCAGCTCCCACAGAGCCAACGCCATAATCCAACGCCCAAAACCCAACACCCAGAAAACCAGCCGAATAGATCGCTGCTAACTGGCTGGCAATTCTTCTTCCAAAAAGGGCCCAATACGGCGGAACTTGTCGTACCGGTCGGCAAGCAATGTTTCGGTCGATTTTTTGAGAAGTTCTCGGACCGTTTTCAAGAGATACATTTTCAAGCGGCCAGCCATCTGATGGTGGTCGCAGTGAGCCCCACCTAGAGGCTCTTCCACCACATCATCGACTACACCCAATTCAAAGAGGTGTTTGGATGTGATTCGTAATGCCTGGGCCGCTTTCTCGGCGTAATCATGGCTCTTCCAGAGGATTCCTGCACAACCTTCTGGACTGATGACTGAATAATAAGCGTGTTGCAAGATTGCAACCCGGTCACCAACGCCGATTCCCAGTGCGCCACCCGATCCACCTTCGCCAATAACCACACAAATAATAGGAGTCTCGAATTGCGACATGGCTAACATGTTTTGAGCAATCACCTGGGCCTGGCCGCGTTCTTCAGCTCCAATGCCGGGATAAGCCCCAGGAGTATCAATCAAGGCAATAATGGGCAGCCCATACTTGGCAGCCAATTTCATTTTTTCCATCGCCTTTCGATATCCTTCGGGATGGGCACAGCCAAAATAGCACTCATTGCGTTCTTTGAGTGTTTTGCCCTTTTGGTGACCGACGACCATCACTTTGTATTCATCCAACTTGGCAAACCCTGTGCGCAATGCACGATCGTCGCCAAAAAACTTGTCGCCGTGCAATTCGACAAATTCATCAAAGACCAAATCAAGATAATCGGTGAACTTGGGTCGCTCGGTGTGTCGGGCTACCTGAACCGTCTCCCATGGATCCAGATTATTATAAATTGCACGAGTTGTTTCTGTTTGCTGTTTGCGCAAACTTCGGATACGTTCTCTCATCTCCGGCGTCTTTTGCTCCGAAGCCTCAAGCGCATTGATCTGGTCCCGCAGTTCAAAAATAGGCTGTTCGAATGTTAAACGAAAATCAGTAGTGGACATGGGCAATTCCGAGAAAAATTATTCGAGACCCTCTTCTCGCTGCTTCTTGGCTTCTTCCTCTTCAGCAGTGAGCGGCGGCTTGGGTTTGATATGAAAACAGCGGCCTGCTTTCAATTCACGATAAAACTCCATTAATGATTCAGGGCGATCTTTAGGATCTTTGGCTAGCATGCGATGCACCAGTTTACCAAATTCAGGCTGAATATTCTTCTGCAACATACTTAGCTCTGGCGGCCTGGCTTTGAGATGTTTGTTCAGAAGTTCTGCGGAGCTACTGGCTGTAAAAGGTACTTTGCCGGTCATGAGTTCATATACCATGCAACCAAAGCTATAGATATCGGCCCGAGCATCAACTTCTTTACCACGGATTTGCTCTGGTGACATGTAGCTGTAGGTGCCCTGCACGGGTGCCTTGGTGCCAAATATTTTAGAGATCCCCTTAGGGATTTTGCGTGCAATCGTAAAATCGATCAACCGGACATTATTTTTTTCGTCTACCAGGTAGTTGTCTGGTTTCACGTCACGATGTGCCCAACCTTGTTTGTGCATGTGCTCTAAGCCAATCGCAGCATTGCAGAGGATTTCTTCCAGCCGATAGTGGAGGCGATCAACACCTTCAACAATTTGCTGCTTCAGGTTGGGCGTCTTGAACAATTCCATTGTTAAGTAAGTACCATCTTTGCCCGTACCAAAATCATAAGTCTTGATAATGGCTTTATGTTCTAACGACTTTCCAACATTGTATTCGTGTTTCAGTTCATTTGATGCTTGACGTGTATGCTTATCCCCTGGCGGCAACCATTTCATTCCGTAGGGCGTGTTGTCATCCAATGGCTGAACGGCCCAAATCTCATAAGTCGCACCAACACGGATCAAGTGGTAGAGACGAAAAGGACCAACAAATTCTTTGCGACCGGTAGACATAAGTTTCAAAAAAACAAATGATTAAATAGGTGATGGCAATTGGAAATTAATTAACACGAGTACCGGTTTCAAAAACTGATTGTAGCCAGCGGAATGTAAAAAAGACGTTCCATAATATTGGGTTGGCTGGACTTTCGTTCTTGCTGTTGGCATCCTCCCAGGAGGGAAATGGGCATTGGAACTGGCTCTAGTCTAAACGGCCTATAAGCAGCAGGAAATAGCGCAACTTTGGGCACCCCGTCAGGACAACCCCCAATTCATTGCCCTGCCTCGCTCTTTGCCCTGATATTTCATGCGTTCAGGCACCGAAGTGCAGCTAGAGTCCGCGAGGTGGTCCAAGGCGTTAGCTGGAACGGTTGAGAGACGCGGTCTCGCTCCCTAATTCAACCCACAGCAACACCAGCCCGTGTGCCGGGGCCGTTTGTCCCGCCGCACATCGATCTTGGGCATTGAGCACCTCGGCAGCCCAGGCAGGGTCGCGTTTTCTCGTTCCCACCTGAATGAGTGTGCCCACTATATTTCGCACCATATTGTATAAAAAACCATCTCCTTCAACTTCGATCTCTATTTGCTCTGGCCGCTTGCCTCGCACCACATCAATTGCTGTGATTGACCGGACAGTGCTCTCGCGAGGTGATCCTGTGGACTGGAAGCTGGCAAAATCATGTTTGCCAACCCAATGCTGGGCCGCCAACTGCATGGCTTTTGTGTCGAGATTCTGAACCACATGCCATACGTACCGCCGTTCCATCAAAGGTCTTTGACGCCCGTTATGAATTCGATATCGGTACCGTTTGCAGATAGCATCGTGGGTTGCATGGAAACCGTCGTATGCAGGTTCGACAGATCGCAACACAACATCTGCGGGCAATTTGGCATTTAGACCACCCAAAAGTCTATCAGGAACCAATTGGCTTTCGGTCGTGACGCCGACGATCTGCCCATAAGCATGCACACCTGCATCCGTCCGGCTTGTCGCTGTCACACGCACCGTCTCGCCGGTTATCTCATGCCATGCCTCTTGGAGAACCCCCTGCACCGTTCGCTGCCCCGGCTGCGCCTGCCAGCCACTGAAATCCGTTCCGTCATAAGCCAACTTAAGTTTGTAAGTAGCCATCGCTTAAAGAATCACAGAATAAAACACAGCGCAGATATCCACCGATCGAAACTTCGACCTCCCAACCTTGCCCTATTCCAACCCATTTATACCGTGGCTTGTGATTGGACCAGCAATTCGGCAATCTGCACTGCATTGGTAGCGGCCCCTTTGCGCAGATTATCGCTAACACACCAGAAGGCCAAACCGTTTTCACAAGATAAATCTTCGCGAATACGACCGATAAAAGTATTGTTGTCGTCACTGCAAGTGGACGGCATAGGGTACTTACCGTTCTCTAAATCGTCGACAACTTGAATACCTGGTGTCGAAGAAAAAAGTTTGCGTGCTTCATCCACGGTGATTTTTTTCTCTGTCTCGACCAGGATACTTTCGCTGTGACAGTTTTCCACCGGTACGCGTACACAGGTGGGGCAAACTTTAATGGAATCGTCCCCAAATATTTTTTGGGTTTCGTACACCATCTTCATTTCTTCACTCGTATATCCCGCTTCTTTGTGCGAACCGATTTGAGGTATCAGATTAAAAGCAATCGGATAGGCAAATGCCTGGTAATCGTAGTCTTCTTTTTCGAGGAACGCACGGCTACCGGAGATCAGATCTTCCTGACCTTGCACCCCTGCCCCGCTCGTTGCCTGGTAAGTGCTCACAATCACGCGACGGATTGTGCCGGCGTCGTGCAAAGGCTTCATGGCCAATACCATTTGCGTCGTCGAGCAATTGGGGCTGGAAATAATACCTTGATGTGACAAAGCAGCAGCAGGGTTTATCTCTGGCACAACCAGTGGCACTTTGGGATCCATTCGCCAAAAGCCACTTTCGTCCACGACGACACAATTGCGTTCAGCTGCCCAAGGGCAAAATTCTGCCGCCACATCGTCGGGAGTACTCCCGATTGCCAAATCGATATCGTCAAAAGCCTCTGGGCACAGCAATTTGACTTCGTGGTCTTTACCTTTGAACGTGATCTTTGTGCCAGCTGACCGCTGGGAAGCCAGGAACGTTATTTTTTTATACGGAAAATCTCGCTCTTCAAGCAGTTGACGAATTAAACGGCCCACAGCACCAGTGGCGCCCACAATGGCAATTGACTCAATCACAGCTTCACTCCAGATAAAAAGAATCAGTTAAAACACGCAGTAGGGGCGGGCAGTCGGCCCCGAATCGACCCTACATTATAGATGGCCCAAGCGGAGTGAGCAACGCACCCCTGAGGAACTGAGAAAGAACCCTCTCCCCTGATTTGAATTCTCATCCAGCCCCCAGCATCAGCGCAATTCGGCCTGCCAGCGGATCAACCCAGCGACGCACGGTTGCCGGTTTAATAAAAGAAAGATTTGCGTAAAGCATGCCCAAGCCGAAAGTGATCATACCCATAAACAGGGCAATTCCTCCATGAATGGCCACAGCCATCCAGAGGACCCAAGGTCGGGTAAATCGGTTCCACACCAGACAACAGTAAAAGAGCTCCCAGAAAACGGTGGCATGTGTGGCCAAGGCAACGAGCATCGGCCAATCTGCTAACCAGGTCATGTTGATCGACTGGTACTCTAAATTCGACACAGCCAACCAGACAGCTGTCCCAGCCTGCCAGTTTTCGCCCATATGCTTCGCCAGACCCGAGAACAAATAGATAATACACAGATGCAATTGAATCATCCGCACAGCCAGGTTTGCTGATGAGCTGGGTGATCCGGAAGTTGTCTCACCCCGCCTTAATCGCCGAATACTATCGAGAGAATATCTAGCCCCACAAGGACCCAGCATCAGGTACAAAGCCAACATGCAATTGACTTTGTCGAGACCAAAAAATGCTCCTGGTGAAATGCGATGGGCATAGCTCACCGCCAATACAAAACCAAGTAAAGCAGCTGTGCGACTAAACAGCCCCAGCATGAGACACAAAAAAACCAGCAGTGCAAAAATGTGGATACACCACAACAACCAAGGTTGGTCAATCCAGAAGAAAATGCTCCAAACCGACCACTGTGGCGAGCTGGCACCTACCGGTGTGTGTAAATTCCGTAAATACTCCACCGGCAGCCAACCTTCTGGCCCCAAAAACGCCTGGAGATCGAGCGTCCACACCAGGTGCGTGTAGAACATCAAAGACCCAGCCAGAAGTCGAATGAGTGAGAGCGTTGCAGGATCCGCAGGAGCAAACCAAAAATGGTTCCATGCCCGCCAGGTTTCGGCAATATAGTTACGTGTATCTGAGACAATCCCCATTATGGAGTCACTCCCGGAATGGCTATGGGACCTTCGCCCTGTTGTGTTGCAGCGTCGGACGAACGACGATTGGGGCGAGGCTTGCCGTTTACGGTTCCAAGTACTCGGTAGGTTGAGGCATCGTCGAGCTGGGTACCTACCAAAACCTGCTGGGGTGACAAGAGTGTGTGAACCTTCAAATCAAGTTGTGCATGTCCGCCGTGGAGTGAAGCCAGATGCTCTGCGTAAATCTGGCCAGAGAATGGCTGGCGAACTCCTGTTTGTTCAGCCTGCATGACAAGCTGATTATTAATCATCTCCGACTGTTCAGCCAGCATCATGTACCGGTGGTAAAGCAGTCGCGGCCACTGCGCTGAAAGATCCGGAAACCTGCCTTCAACTACAGTGCCATCTTGCCTGGTCACACGATATCCAATCACATGGGTACCTGCAGGATCGGGTGCGAAGAATTCGTAACCGTGATTGAGGTAAAGCAGATTGAGATAGTGGTTAAAAAACCCACGCAGCCTACGTGTCACAATCGGCTCTTGCCATTCCTGAGCAGCAATCGGCAAGGGTCGACCAAGCGAATCGGTGGGAGGTAGAAAGCTGGGTGGCAGGGCCGCACTGGTCGCTAGATCCCAGGGTGCTGCAAAGACTGCCAACAGATGCATCACGAGGAGCAAGCTTACTACTACACGCCAGGCCGGATGCCACGACACGTCTATTGCTGCCATTTGCTTGGGGCGCGGTTGCTTGTTCGGTTGCCTGGATGGAGTGGCACCCTCAGAAGGAGCATTCTCTTGCCGTTTTTTTGCCATAGCGGATCGGCGATTGCTAAATAGTGTGGAACCGTCACAGGATGTGTGTACCTAGCAAAAGAAAACCCCCCGTATCGGTCAACACCGATACGAGGGAGAAACTGTTCAATGCCTATTTTGATGCTAATTTTCTAATTGAGCCAACTGCATCGTCTCAGGCGCCTCGAAATCAAATGCTAGCTCGTATGACTCACCGCCTTCGATTTTAAGCACACGCTCCTGGACTAGCTGCTTGCCATCTTGTTCCAGCTCAACCCGAACTGTGTAACCATCCCATAATTCGCCCGTTTTCAACCGATGGGTGGCATAAGTGCGCAATACGCCAGATTGATTGGTTGGCACTCCTACTAAAAACACTTTGGCACTTTCAGGAACAGTGACCTTCAATTCGGTCTTCGCAGCACCTATTGCCGATGCCAACCTCGACTGGCTGCTGTGGGAGTTAAAGTTGAGCGCAATCTTATCGCCAATCCTAAGTTTGACCACTTTATTATCTACTATTGGCTGTCCATCCCGCTCATATTCAACACGGAACCTATAGGCATAGCTTTGCCCCGATTCAAGTCCGTTGGAAACATAGCTGCGCGTGCTACCTGTGCTAGTGGTCAATTTGTCGTTGACAAAGACACGTGCTTCCTCAGGTACCACAACCTCAATCGCTGCACTACCTTCAGCCAGCAGTGAAGCGTCTGTTGTAATTTTAATAGCTGCGCTCGAGTCTGCTGGCTCACTTTCCTCAACTGGTGTGCTGTTAACGGGGCCATAGCTACCCGAGCTACCATAGCTACCCGAGCTGCTGTAACTCACACTGCCATAACTGCCGTAGCTGCCATGGCTATTGCACGCTGCAATGCGTGCAGCTCTACGAGCACGAACGCGCGAAAAAAGTCCACCGCCGTAACTACCGCCTGATCCATAGCTGCCTCCTGAACCATAGCTGCCTCCTGAACCATAACTGCCCCCGGAACCATAGCTGCCATAAGAATAGGCCCCAGCTTCGCTGGCTGCCATGAGGGATGCTAGTACTACTACCATGCCTATTTGCCAGAAATTACCCGTGCATTGCATTCTCATCATGATGTCTCCCTGTATCGATCGCTTGACTCGCTGGTACTTTGTCACCTGCTGATAGCTAAAAACAGGCAAAGCACCCATGCCTCCGCGGATAACCGCAACAGACCGCTAGGATAACAGCATGGCGCCTTAATACAAGTAATCTGCGCAAATTTGTCGCATTTTAGCGTTTAGGAGGTTTGCCGAAGCAGTCAACTTCTTGACTCTGGCTCCCTGGCATCAAGGACCTCCAACTCGATATCATCAAGGTCCAGTTTTCCTACGCCACCATGAAGGCCAAGCCTGATAATTGCCTCTCGTGTGGCACTCGGGATCCGCAACTGCCTGGATTCCTTGCGCCAGTCAAAACTGCCTTCCCATGCCGTCATTTGGCTACTGCCGATGACAGCACGACGCGCATCATAATAAGTGACAATGACTGCTGCTTTTTGCTGCTGCTGGAGAGGGCCCGGTGCCAATTCACGACCACGCACACGTAAAGTCAAACGCATACGACTGATCTTGCGTCCGTCCAAAGCCAAACCTTGCAAAGCACGGCAAGCCTGTCCTGGCTCCGAATTCGTACAGGACAAGTACTTGGTAGAACCCTCAACTTGTGCGCTTCGTAAGTAATGCCAGCCCTGCGGAAATTGGCTGTCGCCAACCAGATCCTCAAAGCTTCCGTTGACAATTACAGGTTTCATTTGATTGGGTTGTACCCGGCGCAAACTTTCGGCAGTGCCTGTCATGGGTACAAACAAAGTTGCCCGCAGCGGTTGCCGCTGCAATTCTCCTTCCATCCTTGTGACTCGAATAAGGTTTTGTTGGTAACGTTCTCCCACAGGAATAATCATTTGTCCACCTTCCCTCAATTGATCCACCAAGGGTTGCGGTATTTTCTCAGGGGAACACGTCACGATGATCTTGTCATAAGGGGCATGCTCTGCCCAACCCTGGTAACCATCGCCAATCCGTACATGGACATTGCTATAGCCAAGACGACGCAGTGTGCGCTGTGCTCGTTTTCCCAATCGTTCCACTATCTCTATCGTGTAGACTTCGCTGACCAGAGGACTCAGCACGGCTGCCTGGTACCCGCTCCCTGTACCGATCTCCAGGACCCGATCCGTCGATTTCGGATTAAGTTGCTGGGTCATATAAGCCACAACAAAAGGCGGCGAAATTGTTTGCTGGTCCCCAATAGGCAACGCAGCATCAAAATATGCCTGCTTATGAAAGCCACGGGGAACAAATTCGTGACGGGGAGTAACACGCATTGATTTTAGCACTTCCGGATGCTCAACTCCGGCAGCTTCAATTTCCTGGGCAACCATTTGCAGGCGTTGCCTAGAAAACTCTTCAGCGGCCTGACCTGGTTAAAACAGCAGGATTCCATAAGCAGCCGTCAATATGCAGGACATTTGTCGCATCGCACGAAACTCCATATTTCGCCGTCTATCTACCTAGGGATTGAATCGCATATCCATTCTAATGCGAAATCAACCTTGCCCTGTAGTTCTCTAGTGACGAATAACAGCTATAATCAACCGCATCCATCCTGTCTTTGGAACTAAAAACCATGTCCCGCCGTGCAGTATACACCGGTTCTTTCGACCCAATTACCCTCGGACATCTCAATGTCATTGAGCGCAGCAGCCGACTTGTTGACGAATTGATTGTCGGTGTAGGTCGTAATATCGACAAACAATCCATGTTCACTGCCGAGGAGCGAGTGGAATTCATAGAACGCACCACGAGTCACCTGTCCAATATCACAGTCAAGATGTTTGGCGGATTGGCGGTGCAATTTGTACGCGATTGCAATGCGCGTGTCATCATTCGTGGAGTGCGTTCGCTGACAGACATGGAAACTGAATTCACCATGACTCTTGCCAACCGCAAACTCGACCCCGATGTCGAGACTGTTTTCCTGATGGCCGACGACGAGTTCTCACACGTCTCAAGTTCGTTGATCAAACAGATCACACCCTTGGCAGGAGATGAGGAGTTGGCCCGCTTCGTACCTGCAGCAATCGTAGCCGATCTGCGTACTAAACTGGCACTTTAAATCGTTTCACCAATCCGATCGATGATTGCCAGGACTTCTTCTCTATGCTTTCCTGGTTGCATTTGGGACTCAGAGGCCACGAATAATTTCAATGACGTCGGTGGCCTGATACTTAGTGAAACAAGGTCTGCCAAATCAGTTGGGCCACTTTGACATAAGCATTGTCCAGTACCACAAATGCATCGTGCTTAGTTCAGGTTCTAAAACACATTTGCAAATAGCGAAAAAACCTTAAGCCACAGAGCTAAGCTATTGCTCTGCGAAGAGAATCTAACGCGCTGCACGAAGCACTTGCAAGGCAATTGCCAAGAGCCCAACAGCAGCCAACACTGTTTTCATTTGTTCAAACAAAGAATTGCGTGAAACATGCCGCCAATCAGTACCTTGCAAAGCATAAGCATCACGTGGAGCATAGGCATCGCGTGAAGAAGGCATTGGCGTAGCAGATCCAGGTGAATCCAATGCCGATGCCTCGGGATCATCAGTAGGCCAATTGCTTGTCCAAGCATCTTCAGAGTTGTCCTGGTGCTCTTGATACACGGGAGCAAACTCTTGTTGATGAGGTTGAATATGGGCTGTGACTTGTTGCTGGACAATGTCCTGGCAATCCTCGCCCATGCACATCTCGGGTTGGCATGAGACCACTTCGGATGTATTCCCTTTCTGGAGCCCAATGTCTGGAGCCAGAGTTGCCAAAAACGAACCCACTCGACCTCCAAAACTGCCCAGTGTGGTCCCCTGCCCTGCTCCAAAAAGCACGCCTGCAAGTTCACCTTGCTGATTAAAAATTGGCCCCCCCGAATCTCCTTGCCGTGCTTCCACATCAAGTTCAACCATCTGTCGCGGTAAATCGGGACGTGGCGCGTAGTAATCCGTACACCGACCTGTTGCTGTCCGATACATTCCTTGTCCGTATCCGCAGATTGTCAACTCGTCCCCTGGACTTGGAGCAATAGCTGCAATTTTCACAGGGTCTACGGGAGGACGCCACACAACCAAAGCAGCCAGATCCCAATCGGCATCTAATTTGATAGCCCGTGCCTGCGATGTAAAACCACCGGGAAACAGGACTTCAATAACCCCTTGGGCGTCACGAACCACATGCCAGTTGGTAATCACCAGACCAAAATTTTCGCGAACATCAACGAGTGTGCCACTTCCATAAGAAGTGGCACCGCCTTCCGGAACAACCACCCGCACCACAGCTGGATGCGGTTGATTGCAGCGCCGGATAGTCTCTGACGAATAAGACGAATAACCTGCAATGGATGGGAGGGATGTTGGAATAGATGTTGGATCGATATTGGATGTTGGAGCAGAAAAAGAGTCTGGCGTAGTATTTGGGATAGAAAAAGAATCCATCCCACCAAACTCTGTTTGCCAAATCCGAGATAGTTGCGTGCGCGGATCTTCTACGGGCAAGCCAAGACACTCCGTACAGAGCACGCAACCTGCCAAAAAGCAGCAATAGAATGATAAAAAACGGATCATGCTTTAGCAGTACTATCTGTAGCGAGTGGCTATGCGAACAATCGCTCTAGTGTTTTGGCAATATTTGAACTGAAGGGCGGCAATGGTTCGGATGCCCACAAAAAAGACAACGAAGTCCGCTGCAACCCATTCTGTTAAACTGACGGAAACAACCGGTTAAGAAATAATCGTTGGATAATAATCTTTCGTCTTGCGCGACTGCTCATTCTCTAAAATCATCTTCATCAAGTGTGAGCGTAATTCTCGTGCCTCGTCAGGTTGGAACAACGAACTACTTGAGTCCTTATCCTTACCCAAGACATGGCCTGCCGGGTTCGCTCTACCCGAATCGGTAGGATGTGGATTCATAACAATTGATATGTATANGTCTATGTACTTATGCTGCGATGGGGCGGCCACCACGCAACTCTTCGTCGCGCCGTGGGAAGTCTTGCCCGTTATTGTAAAGTGCTTTTAGGCGTCTCAACTCCGCCCGAAAGGCATTCTCGGCCAATTGCGTGAGCGTTAGCCGCGCAGGATAACCGGCCAGGTGAACCGCTGCGTCACGCGCTTCATCAAGCACTTCACGCGGCAAATAAATGGTTGCCCGGACTTTACTCGTTTGACCTTGTTGCATGCCACAGATCCTTTGAAGTTGCGAGCAAAATTATTTTTGCACTACCATTCACTTGGCATCACATGCCAAAGCTAAATGCAAAACGTTTCCCAGTAGCTTGATCGACCCCAGTGGACACATTACTTCAAACGTCAGACGTTTTGCCGCAGAGTTTGGCCAAACCGCAAGATGCAAATGTGTAGCACAAAAAGAAAAAGCGTTAGGCTTTGACATTTGGCTCTAAACTGGATGCGCGAGGCTCACAGGGCAATAAAGAAATGGCATCACTTGGATCTCATGCAGCACCCGGTCTTAAAACGCACAATAACCAATGTGTGTTAACCACTTCAGGGCAACCTTGCAGCCATCGCCTCTAGCATACCCTCCGTCGTGTACTCCCGGGCCACCACCGCTGGTGGAAAGCCTGCCTCGGTAAGTACTTGAGCAGTCAGCGGGCTAATCGCTGCCAAGCGTGTCTTTTGCAAATCCTTGCCGAACATATTAATCAAAGACCGAGCGATTGCTGAACTGGTCACCGTTATCCAATCTAATTCACCAGCACGGAGCGCCTGGACAATTTCTGGCGCGGGCTGCTCAACATCACAACTTTGGTACACTACAACCTGTTTCACTTCGATACCGGCAGCATCAAGTGTTTCGGCTAAAATATCGCGCCCTCGATTTGCACGCAGCAGCAACACTCGCTGACCCGTAGCCGCAGGTATTAGTTGCGCGGCAAGCGCTTCTGCCCGATACTCTGCTGGCTGGAGATCCGCCTCTAAGTGATACTGCTGGAGCGCAGCAAATGTTGCTGGGCCGATGACAGCCAATCGACTTTGGGACAACTGCCGCAAATCAAACCCCATTTTTTTTATTCGTTGCATAAAATGGTGGACGCCATTTGCACTGGAAAAAACCAGCCAGTCGTAGTGAGACAAATTTGAAATAGAAGAATCCAGTAATTTGTTGTCTACAACTGGCATTATTTCGATAGCAGGTTGCACCAAAGTAAATGCCCCCCGTTCTGTCAATTGCTGTGCCATGTCTGTGGTCTGTTGTGCAGGTCGAGTTACCAACACACGTTGCCCAAACAAAGGTCGAGATATAAACCACTTCGAATCTGATTGAGCCTTTACGACATCTCCCACAATAATGATTGCTGGGGGGCGCATCTTGCCAGGTGATAATACTTTGGGCAATTCCCCTAGTGTGGTGTACACACTTCGTTGTGTCGGCAAAGAGCAATGGCGCACGATCGCAACCGGAGTATCTGGTGATTTGCCATGTGCCATCAGTTCGCTGGCCCAAGCTGGTGCTGTCGTAACACCCATGTAAAACACCAACGTACCCGGAAAGCTGGCAAGATTTGCCATATTCAGCGAATCTTCTGCATTGTCTCGGCACTGCTGACCGGTTACAAAAGCGACGCAGGAAGCATGCTCGCGGTGTGTAAGTGGAATTCCTGCATAGCTGCTGGCTGCCAGCGCTGTGGTGACACCTGGGACAACCTCAAAAGGAACACTCGCGGATTCCAGCGCTTCGATCTCTTCTGAAACCCGCCCAAATATCGACGGGTCGCCCCCCTTAAGACGTACAACCATTTTGCCATCCTGGGCTGCCGCAATGACCTGTTCATTTATTTCGTTTTGAGGCATGACACGACCCTGGCTATGACTCCCCAGGCAAATCTTCTGGGCGGTAGAGGAGGCATACCGAATGGTATGCGGATTCACCAGATAGTCGTAAATAACCACATCGGCCTGTTGTATCAGTTCATAACCGCGCAGTGTCAGCAACTCCGGATCACCAGGTCCAGCTCCTACCAAGTACACTTTGCCTGCCAGGTGAGGCATCGATAACGCTCTTTTCAATATGGCTGCTGCTGCAGAATTGGATGAAATATGCGGGTCAGGTAGTTTCGTCACGGGTTCTCCTGCTAGAATACCTTCCATGGAGCATGAGCAACAATCCCCAGAATCAAAATATGGCATGGCCCCCTTGCCGCCAGCCGTCCGCCAACGCCTGCAAAAGTTATTTGAGCATGGTAAACGTTGCGTAGAAAAAAAGGATTTTGATTATGCGAATCAGCTCTTTACCCAATGCGTAGTTGAAGATCCAGGTAATATCATTTATCTGCAAGACTTTTTTACAAATCTCTTCCAGAAGTACGGCGAAAACAAAAAAGGGGCCAAGTTTGCCGGGCTTAAAATCAAAAGCCACCGTTCAGCGCTTGCGAAGGCTGCGCAAAAGGGCGATTGGGAAACTGCATTCCAGGCTGGCTGCCAGGCTTTGGCGCTAAACCCTTGGGACATCCCAACTCTGCTGGCATTGGCTGATGCGTGTGAGCAATTGCAAGGTCAGGAATCGCAACTCTATTTTCTGAAGTGTGCTCTCAATACGAGCGCACTCGACTTACAAGTGAATCGTCAGGCAGGCATGGCTCTGCAAAAAATGGGCCAATTCGATCAAGCCATAGCCTGTTGGCAGCGGGTTATGCAAGCCAGCCCACAGGACGAGGAAGCTCGCCAAGCTATCTCACGATTGTCTGTCGAAAAAACCATCTCCGATGGTGGTTATAATTCAACAATGCTCACTGCCGAAGATGGCACTCCCCCCTCGACTGGTCATTCCGTTGCCATGCATGCACGTCATGCAGAAACACCAGAAGAAGATGCCACAGTCAACCTCACACCCGAACAGCGGATGCAAAAGGCTATTGCTAAAGATCCTGCGGATACTGAGAATTATTTTCGATTGGCTGACGTCTATCTTCACCAGAAAAAGTTCGAGGACGCAGAAAAGGTACTGGGATGTGGTCAGCAAGTCGCAGGTGTCAGTGATTTGCGATTCCTGGAACGAATCGAAGACTTGCAAATGCAGCGTATCAACCATCAGCTGGCCATTGCTGAACAACAATACCAACAAGATTCCAGCGAGCAGAACCTCCAATTAGTGCACCAATTTCGCAAGCAAACCAACCAGATCGAGCTAGAAATCTTCGCCGTTCGCTCCCAACGCGATCCAGAGAACTTGCGGCTTAAATTCGAATTCGGTTTGCGGATGAAGCGTGCTGGCAAAACCAAAGAAGCCATACCGCTATTGCAAGCCTCGCGTGGAGATCTCCAGCGAAAAACGATAGCTTTGCTGGAATTAGGCGAATGTTTTCAGAAAATAGAGCAGTATAAGCTGGCCCTCAGTCATTATGAACAGGCCATCGATGCCTGTGGCGAGCAAGACTCAGAAACCCGTCGATTAAGCCTTTATCGAGCCGGTGTTCTCTCCACCGGATTACGGGAATTGGACCTGGCGGAGCGGTTTTTAACCGTTTTAGCTGGTCTCGACTACTCTTATCGGGATGTCGCTGAGCGACTGGACAAAATCACTCAATTACGCAATAGTGGGTGATTCAAGATCGCCCGCCCTTACCACCCAGGGCAGGGTTCCGCATATCCAGATACCTGTCCAACACATTTTAGTCGATCAACCCAATAGCGAAAAACTACAAAGATGCCTAATTCTGACAGTGCCAAAAAGCGTTTACGACAAAACAAAGTCCACCAATTACGAAATCGCTCCATTAAATCCAACATGCGTGGCTTGGTCCGCAAGGTTCGCACCGCGATTAGTGCTGGAGATGTTGCCGAAAGCCAAACGGCCTTCCAGATCGCCGTCAAGAAAATCGACCAGGCTGCCGCAAAAAAAGTCATTCATGCCAACAAAGCCGCACGTACCAAAAGCCGGTTATCCAAAGCCATCAAAACCCTTCAAAGTTAGGCGCCCTGCAGAGTTAGCCCGAATATTTCATCTGAGCTAGGCATGGCTGTTGCCCTGATTGGAGTCAGTTTGGTGCTCCGAAAAGGCAACCCCAGGAGTCAAGAATTAAGCGACGAGACTGGCAGGAGCTCATCTTAGAAAACGAATGCCCGCAGTTTGCAAAGACTTACCAAACGATTTGCTGGGCATCCAATACGGGGCCATCAACACACGTACGCTTGTAGTCCCAGTCGCCATCGGGTTGCTTTGTCTTTACGACACAACTGAAACAGATGCCTATACCGCAAGCCATAGGTGTTTCGAGTGACACTTCACAGCAAACTCCATGCTGTTGTGCCACCTTGGCAACCGCCTCCATCATAGGTTCGGGGCCGCAACAAGCGATTCGCCTGGTGTTTGCGGTATTCGTTTCTTGAGACGCATCTTCAAGCACTTGCTCTAAGAGGTCCGTCACTAAACCATGGTGACCAATACTTCCGTCATCGCTACTGAGACGGAGATCGATGCCACAATCGCTAAAATCATCAGCCCCTGCCAACAGGTCTTGGGTTCGTACACCATAACACAAAGTGACCTTTGCAGACGGTGCTACTTCGACTTGCGGTTGTCCATATTTGCGTCCTCCCAGAAATTGCCGTCCTAGCGCCAAAAAAGGTGTTTGGCCTATTCCTCCGGCAACCATAATGAGATGCTCTACCGGATCGGCTGAAAAACCGTTGCCCAAAGGGCCCCAAACGTCGAGCTTCTGCCCTGGGAGGCATCCTGCCAAACGGCGGGTCATCTTGCCAAGGACCAAATACACGATATCTAGCCCCGTAGGGTCCCCGTGCTTATCTAGAACCGTGTCGTAGAGGGCAAAAGGGCGCGCTAATAACGGATCGTCACGATCCGAAAGACGTATCATTAAAAACTGGCCGGGCCGTATCTGACGAGCCATCTCCGGACTGTCAAAACGTACCCGATACGTGTCGCGGGCCAGCTTGATATTTTCGATAATCTTTACCTGATACGTACAGGCTTGATCCGCATAGTAAGCAGCGCGCAATGGATTGTCACATGCTAACGGCTCCACGGCACTCAACGCTGGCCTCCCCTGCGGTTTGGTTTTTTAGCGCTATGTTTTCCCGCAGCAGCCTGTTGTTTGCGATCACGCCAGCTAAGTACCGCTTGCCGTGTCGCGGGGCGATCAAGTCGTTTTTGATTGTTATGGGGTTTCTGCTCCGCCTGTCGAACATAGGCGCGAAGTTTTTTGATCTCTTCAGAAGTTAGACGGCGGACTGTGCCAGCGGGCATCTCTCCCAAGCGGATGGGACCGATGGCTACGCGCGTCAGGCGTTGGACACGATGCCCGACACGGGCCAACAATCGGCGCACCTCTCGGTTGCGGCCTTCATCAAGCACCATCTCCAAAACTGTGCCGTTTTTGCGGCGCGATTTGGTACGCACATGCACCACCCGTGCAAACCCTTCGGCAAGATGTATACCTTTTCTTAGTTTGGAGAGTACCGTCTGGTCAACATGGCCAGTAACTTGCACATCGTAGGTTTTTTCGACTCCATGACGAGGGTGTGTAAGTTCGTTGGCCAACGCTCCATCGTTGGTAACCAAAATGAGCCCTTCGCTCGACATATCCAATCGCCCTACACTGAATAACCGACCCAGCCCGGAGGGCAAAAGATCCGTAACACGTGGTCGGCCAGATGGATCTTTTGTCGTGCAGACAACTCCTTCGGGTTTATGCACCGCGTAGTAGGCGAGCTTGGGGCGAGGCAACGGCTCACCATCAACACTGATATTCTGACGCAAACGATCGACCCGAGTGCCCAGTTCCACAATCGTTTGTCCATCGACTTCAACACGGCCTTCCAGAATAAGTTGCTCCGACTCTCGGCGGCTGGCTATGCCTGCAGCTGCGAGAACTTTTTGCAATCGTTCACCTTCAGCATCACTTTTTTTGTGTTGGGGCGAAGGACGTGGCGTTATGGGCCGTCGTGTTCTTGTACGTGTGCTCAAGCCCGTTTTACGACGGGGGTTTTTTCGAGAGTTGGGCGGCATCAGATTCTAACAGGTAATACAAAAAAATGTTCTTTGTGGCCTGGCAACGACCTTAACCCCCTATCTTATCCTGGCCGCAGCCAAAAACACAGGAGAGAAAGACGAGAAACTACAACACCATGGTGTGCTTTTCATGGTAAAACGTAGGGGTCCTGCGGGTATCAGCGAACAGAACTGGCAAATCAAATGATTCCAGGTAGCTGGCTACGACCCTTCTGCAAGGCCGGGCTCACACGGCCCCAAAAAACGCTATGCACTTTCAATCCGCGCCATGGCGATCAAAAAAAACTTAGTAGAGTGGGCCGGTGCGCCAAGGCTGCTGATCCCGATACTGCCTGCCACGCTCTACCTCATTGGCCGGCTTCTGAAAGTCGATCGGACGGCCACCAACAATTTCAGGACCCAAATCATTGAGTGGATAGGGATCAAACTGAGTGGCATTGTATCGTTGATAGGGTGCAGGACCAGGGTGGAGAAGTTGCGGCTTTCGCACAGCCGCAGAACAGCCAACCAGGTTCACGAACAAATATGTCGTGAACATGACACCAAGATACTTTTGTTGCATACCAACTCCAAGGCAGAATACTCCTGTGCGGCGAATTGTAAATGCTGATCAACTTGGGAGCTAGCCCGGATATTTCGTTGGTGCTTGCACTACTGGCAATTACTATTTGCAATAATACTTATTGAATGGCTGGCAAATAAATATCCAACAGGACAACTTCATCTTGTGGTGCAATTTCCACGATCCCTGCCTCTGCAGGTAGCAAGAGCGTTTCAGCTGCCGAGAGTGTCGCCCCCAATATGTTGGCTTCTCCTTCCATCAATACAATTAAATGAAATCTGTCATCGCCACCGACAGCTTGAGGGTTTTTCCACGTGCAACGGTCTAGAATAAACTTATCGCAAGCGACCAACTGCTCGCGTCCCGGAAATTTTGTGGCTTGCGGGCTTTGGACGGAAACTGGGCCTCGTGAAAAATTGATGACACGCAGTGATTCTTCAATATGCAATTGACGTGGATTGCCCGAGGAGTCGGTGCGATTCCAATCGAAGAGCCTAAAGGTCGTATCACTGGCCTGTTGGATTTCAGCAATGACAAGTCCAGCACCGAGCGCATGTATCGTACCGGCCTCGATAAAAACACAGTCTCCCACCTGAGGTTCGAAACTGTGCAGACAGTCTTCGCAAGTTCCAGCCTGCAAAGCATTGCATAAATCCTGTTGGCTAAGTCCAGGCTGCAAACCAGCATAAATCTTACTGCCCGGTTCGGCATCAAGCACAACCCAGGCCTCCGTTTTCCCTAGGTCAGGGGGGGCCAGTTGTGCTCCCTGCTGATCGTTTGGATGTACCTGAACAGAGAGCTTGCGGTTGCAATCCAAGAATTTAAACAGCAACGGAAATCGACTGCACCCGGCATGCTGACCTAATAAGTCGGAACTGCACTCGGACACCAATTGCTGGAGCGTTCGACCTGCCAAGGGACCGTCTTGGACAACGCTCTGATCTTCATCATGATCGACGAGTTCCCAACTCTCGGCGTAGTCATCGCCTGGGCCCAGGGATTTGCCAAGCGTTGTCGCCAGCCGGCGGCCGCCCCACAAGTATCGACGGAATAATGGCTTAAACCGGAGTGGGGAATTGCAAGGAACACTCATAAAAGACGACCTGTTCTCGTACACAAAAAGGTCAAAAACTGCCAATTCGCAAATTTAGCAACGACGAGTTTAGGGTATGTCTTCGGTCAGTCCTGGAGAGTTGATAAATAGGAGCGAGGACGTCCATATCTCTCGTGAGTCGACTCCGGATCCCGAAGTCAACTGCATGCGAGAACATTGTACAGGCATCAATCCGTTGCTACGATACGACTTAAGCCGCGAATCTCCCACTTAAACCGCTCCTAGTCCCCTGCCCTGCTCTCCATGCCCGAAACCGACCACGATGACTGGCTCAGCAAGACAAAAATGTCTTTCTCAGAGCATCTCGAAGAATTGCGAACAGCGCTGTTCAAATCGCTCATCGCTCTCGTCGTTGGCACTTTACTAGGACTCCTATTTGGTCGGTCGGTGGTCGATTATATTCAGACCCCACTCCGTGACTCGCTAGAAAGTTTTTATCGCGGTCAGGCCCACGAACAGAATCTACAGCGCCTCGAAGAAAAAAAACAGGCCGGTGAGCCCGTGCCAGAAGATCCAGCTCAAGCGGCAGAAAAATTAGCGGACGAGGGATTGGTCCCCTTGAGTTTTTATGTCAATCGATACGAACTGGCACAAGCTCTTGGCCAACCATTGCCGGATACGGATGTCCCTGCATTTGCTACAACACGCAAAGAATTAATACATTTGCGTCTCTATCAACCACTGGAACAGGACCCGCGACTTAAACTAATCAGTCTCTCAGGACATGAACCATTTATGGTGTACCTGAAAGCATCGATTGTTGTGGGCGCAATTATTACTAGCCCCTTCATCTTCTACTTTATTTGGGAATTTGTCGCAGCCGGACTTTATCATCACGAACGAAAATATGTATACCTATTTTTGCCCCTCAGTCTGGGCTTGTTCTTCTCGGGATCAGCCTTAGCCTTTTTTGTGGTTTTTGACTTTGTCCTGGATTTCCTATTCTGGTTCAACGCCCAAATGGGCATCAATCCTACACCACAAATTAGTGAATGGATGAGCTTTGTGCTTTTGTTGCCATTAGGATTCGGTATCAGTTTTCAATTGCCTCTTGTCATGCTCTTCTTGGAGCGTCTCGGTATCTTTACGGTCGAATCCTATCAATCGCAGTGGAGGATCGCCATATTAGTGATTGCCATACTGTCGATGTTTCTGACTCCGGCTGACCCGGGGAGCATGCTGCTGATGGCTGTACCGCTAGTGGCACTCTATTTTGGTGGTATTGAATTATGCAAACGCATTCCAACTGGGCTCAGCAAGCACGATGACAAAAAGCCGTCCACACCTGCGGAATAGACAACTTCGCCAGAAGGAAGAGTGGGCGAGTAACGCATGTGACATTACTGTGCATATTCCCTTTTCTCCATACACGACCGACCGGAAAGTCGATCAAACTGTGTGAAAAGATACTTGGAAAATAGTACCGAAACTACCAAATAGCCAAGCATTCCCAAAATGAAGGCAAGCACAAGATCGGGCTCATCTTGAAATGTGGTCTCTCCAAAAATCATTGCTGGAAACATGAGTAAAAAAGGAATGCAGGGAGCAAGTAGAATCTCACCGAAACCACTATTGGACGAAGAAATAACCATGCAGCAACAAAACAAATAGCCCCCACCAGTAAAGACCAATGTCGCTAAGGTAGATCCCATTGCGCGCAAAGTTGTCTTACTTCTAAGCGAAAAAAAGAGGCCGACGTTCGTGCCATACCAGGCTGCTAGCAAAAAGACCAACATAAGCAAGACGATCGTCAATATGCTATGTGGGGCAATCAACAAGCCCAGAGACCAGCAGAACAACAAAATCAAAAAAGCCCAACGAAGGCTATAGAGATTCCCCCACATTTTGCCACTGACAATTTCTCTTCCCGTAAGTGGTGTGGCCATCAAAGACGACCAGGTATCACGCTCCTTTTCTTGTGTAAAAAGCCCTGCAGCACGGGCTGATAGTAGCAGTAGCATCCCCGAACCTATCGTACTGGTTAAGCCTGCCAGGTATTCGAAATAGCCCTCTCCATGCCTACTCCCACGATGGCTTGAGGTTTCGGCAAACACAAAGAGAGTCAATCCAATGACCGTCAATAAAATCAGCCCGGCAGCCACATTGCCTAAAAAACCAAGCTTGGTAGATGCTGAACCAGCAAACATCTCTTTCCAGATCATCGGTTGATTCACCAGTTGGGGACGCCAACGAGGAAATCGCCATTGAACGCGTTGCTTATTGAAAACGGCCCCTCGAGACGATTCACGCAAATGAACACGGCGCACTGCAAAAGTTGCCCAAAGAATTGCTGCAATAGAACACAAAACCTGATAACTGACGGCTTCGAAAATGAGTGCCATGTCGAGACCCGTCCCAAGCGCTAGACGATTCCCCATCGCAGTACCGAGAGTCCAAATTGGATTGATAGACAAACAGAAATCTACGCAGGGAGATCCCAATGTCTGCCAAAGAAAACCTCTAAGAATACCGGCAGAGGATAGGCTATAAAGTAATATGGGAATAAAGAGCATGGCTGCGAGTACCAGATAAACGCGTAACGTTGCATCGCGCGCTCGTGGAGACCATACCGAAATACAGACACTCATGGATGCCATCAGTAGCGCCGTACTTGCAGCAAGCAGGAAGGTTGTAAACAGCAAACTGGCAGAGATTCCACCTAATAGCCGGAACAGGTACAAGATGGGCAAGCCAACCAGAACAAATTGCCCCAGGAGTGCAAGCCTGGCACAAAGTTTGCCCAGGATGATTTCATGATTTGCCAGATCGGTCGTAAAAAGATACTCAATCGTACGTCGTTCACGTTCGGTAGCAATGGTCCCAACCGCCATTGTCGGCCCAACTACAAGAATAGCCAATAACTGTAGCCAACTAAAACTGTAAAAAAAACTATTTGCAAGTAGTGCTGCCTGCCGGATCGACAATCTTTGTTGAACATCAGAAGACAAGACATAAATGCTCTGGTAGGTCGTCCAGAGCACAAAGAGAATTAACAATGCGTAGACAACCCGTATTAGAAAATAGCGTCTACGGCGACCAACCGATACAAGTTCTACACCAAAGATAGGCCCTAGCAGCATCATGCATTCTCGTTAGGATGTTGCCCCCTGTAAGATGCTCCATCGTAGCGTCTTCCGATTGCCACCTCCATCACCTACCCATAATATTCCTTCTCTTTCCTCCTCGGTTTTTATATCTGATACTGCGTTTCAGGTCTTAAATCATCAGGCTCATCGCTATGCATCTTCAGCTTGGGTTTTTCGAGAACTACGGTCGTGTGTGGTTCAACACTGTACGTCAGCCAGACATTGGAACCAATCACCGCATCATGCCCTAGTACCGTCCGGCCACCTAATACGGTAGCGTTCGCATATAGTACGACACGGTCCTCGATCGTGGGGTGCCGTTTTTGTCCTCGCACCAACTGTCCATCGTTATCGGTGGGAAAACTGAGGGCTCCCAGCGTAACACCTTGATAGATTTTCACATGCTCGCCAATTTTGCAAGTTTCGCCAATAACGACACCCGTACCGTGGTCAATAAAAAAGTGAGAACAGATTGTTGCGCCAGGATGGATGTCGATACCCGTTCGTTGGTGGGCATACTCGCACATCATACGTGGTATAAAGGGTATCTCCAGCTCATACAATAAGTGTGCTATGCGGTAGACAGTGATTGCTTCAAGTCCCGGATAGCAGAAAATGACTTCGTCTAGATTCGTGCAGGCAGGATCCCCATCAAAGGCAGCTTGAACATCGGTAGCAAGCACCCCTCGCAGTGAGGGCAAAGTTTCTAAAAACTGCAACGTTTTGGCCTGACCGAGCGCTTCGAAGTCATGGTCATCGTCGCAGTCGCTTGTAGAGCCTGCTTCGTGACGAAGGGCGCGGCCAATCTGCATGGTTAATCGATCATGCAACCGATCTACCAGATCGCCTACATAAAAAGCAATATTGCCCTGGTGCAGTCCTTCACGACGTCGGTAGCCGGGAAAGAGAATCTCTGTCAGATCTTCAACTGCCATGATAATCTCTTCGTAACTTGGCAGAGGGCAGTGATCAAGATGATTGATAGTCCCCAGGTCATCGTACGTTTTTACGATGCGCGCGGTAAGCTCTGGCAATTGGTCTTTTAATCGAAAATCGGAAGCCATAATTCATGCTCCTTATATGCCCTGAGGCAATTCAAAAAATAAGCCTGAAGAAAGATTCGTGTCTGCAGAATGCAGCACACAATGCAAGAAGGTCCGGCTCAAGTACTTTGACTACCAACTGCTTCAAGTTGATAAAGCACTAGGCCGGGCAGATACACAGGCAGCTATTGGGTGGGAACTCGTTCATGCTTATTTGGGGAACTTCTGTCTTAGCTGACACAATCTGTACTCTTCAGGTTCTCTCGGCTAAGTCGGCACTTGGAGTTTAACTATTCTAGCACAGCCAGCAGGGTCAAAAGCAGGTTGAATCGAGATATTTCACCCATTTTGGGACAGCGATCTGGTGTCCCTATCCCATTCGGTAAATCCTGTCCGATTTTGTTCTAATCAATAGAATTACCATTTTAAATGGGATGTATCAGTTACAGAAATCATCCCGTTTGGATAATAACGAGATGACGCGTCTGTTGCTACGTACGCTTGTCGGCACTTGCCTGGTGTCGCTCTGTTATGGAACTGCTTTGTTTGCCATAGCCTGGCGAGATGTGCAGAACGGTGTGCACGTTGTGCTGGAATCTACACAGCGTTCAATTGCTGGGTGGTTGAACGGGAATTCGCACACCTGGCCGATGGCAATCGCTGTTGGTAGAAAGACATGAATAGACATGCAAAGGGTCAGAGCTGACACCGAAGAAATAAACTAATCGCTTCATCAAGAACTTTCGGTTGTCGTAAGCTTTATCTTTACTGGTATGCCAGCACGGGAATGGGGGGCCACCCAGATACTCAATTCGCCCGGTTCAACCGCCTGCTGCAAATCGACGTTCCAGAAAGCCAGCTCTTTTTTTGTAAGTTCAAAGCGAACGGACTGGGTTGCACCTAAGTCATTTGAGTACAATAACTTAGGGGCAATTTATCCTTCTTGCAATTATTACGTACAGTGACCTGCCCCAGTGCTTTCTCCTCAAGGGTCTTTGTTCCTTGGGGTTATTATTCATTCGGGATAGATCCTGAACCAAAACTCGTGTTCTTGCCGACGTCCGTTCCTTTGCCTTGCGTGTTCAGAGACCAATCGTAAGGATTGTAGGCCAGCTCAACTTCTCCTTTTTGAGCTAGACTTAATCCCTCTCTCTCCTCACCTGATTGGACGTGCTGCAAAAGAAATTTAATCACACCTGGGGCGCCCCCAAAATCTTCGGCATACCACTTAAGAATCGGACTTAGATAAACTTTTTTCTCCTCTGGCTGATACTTCACGTAAGCCTGATTATGTGCAAATAATTTGGCTTGATCCTCCAATTGCTCACGAATACGCTTTCCTTGATACGCTTCCCCACGTATTGCTGGACAGCTTTTGGCAGCACACACCAAGGCAACATGGATGCGCGGCTCCTGGTAAGTTGGTCGTATCATCTGATGTTCAAAGTGATCAAGGCTGATCGTCTCTCCAGCTAAGATATGTTCGGTAAGATCAAAAAAGCCCTTCCCTGCATTGCTCTTGAAATCAAGCACGCTCCCGTGGATCTTGTGGATTATCACACCGTTAATCACAAATGCATTGTAGGCATTACAATCGAAAGCCAGCCGATGATTTTCATCAGGCAACTTATCCGGCTGAGCTGTTGCAAGCTGAGCGATGTAGACTTTAAAATAATGGTCTCGCTTCAAACCGTCGTAGTCTATCAACCCGTCTGCAACATAATTTCTTAGAAGAAAATCCCATAGTCCTTGATCAACACCCGCTGCATCGAGTTGGATTTCTGGATAGGTGAAAGGGCGAGGTACTGACTTGAAAGCCCATAGAGATACCGCGACAGGCATCAAAAAACTAGCTAATGCCAACCATATAAATGCGCCCGAATATTCTTTCCTGGACATGCTCATAGCATTTAAGGCTCCACACTTCGTTCATCAAGGGTTAGATCATTCACACGGGGGATATCCAGCGAGTCATGAATTGACACGAATACGGTTCCGTCAGGACCCGCATCGGTCCCTCCCGGATAAGGTTTATTTTCAGGCAAATCACCTAAGTGCAATATTTCCATCGGACAACGAACGATGCATTCTGTACAGCCTACACAAGGCGTGTCTTTGAGCGTAACCGGTTTGCCCTGTAGGGCTCGTGACTTGATATCAATACCCATTTGACAGTACTGGTTGCAAATATTGCAATCAATGCACTTGCCGGGCTCTGCTGTAATCTTAAACCGTGACCAACGGCCCCAAAAATTCATCCAGAAGGCAAGTGGACACCAAAACCGACACCAGACGCGTTGGCCCAGAAATGGATAAACCCCAATGGCCAGTGCCCCTGCAAAGAATGTCCCCACCAAAGAATTGTAATACCCAAAAGGCAATTCGATGCCGTAGAGATGCAGCCCGGTGACAATTACAGCGAGTGGGATCACCACATAACCAAATCGTTCTATCCATCGTGCCGTATCGCCTTTGGGCCCACGGTGACGGAACGAACTTCCCACTGTCTCAGCGAGTGCCCCGCAGGAGCAGATATGGGAACAATAAAACTTGCCAAAAAAAAGCGTAAATACAGGCAATACTACAAAGGTGAGTATCACTGCCCAGATAACTCCAAAAATAGCGACCGCCGTCCACCAGGAGGGTTCCCCCTGCCCTGCTATAGGATCAAGATCGAAGGCCGTCATGTTGAGTGGCCAGGCATTGAGTGATCGCGTCAAGAGGGGAGTCCAAGGATTCTTTCCCAGGACCACTACCAATAGCGTTGGCAGGCCCCACCACAAAGTCCAATTGAAAAAGATATTGGATAGATTTCGCCGCCAGACGAGGCGATTTTTATACCGTAGTCCCCAATAGATACCGAATACGGCAATGCCAGCAAAATAGAGCAAGTAATAGAAAGAATACAGATTAGAAAAACGCGCAGGCAACGCTTCAAATATCCAGGCAAATCCGGAAATCGGAATGAGGTCAGAATCTTTTTCCGACGGTTTAAGAGTGAAGTGCTTGGACTGAAAATAAACAAAGTAGCCCAGCAAGATGCCCAGCAGGCAGTAGAAACCTCGCCTTACGGTCCATACCCCATCAAGCTCCATACCGGTATCCAGCAAGAAATCGACAGGTGGCAAAGTACCAATGAGTACCAGAACGTAGTCGTTCTTGATCGTACGCGGCTCATCTCGGACTAGCAAATCCACTGCCTTATCTTGGATTTCGCGAACCGTCGATTCATAGAATACGGTCAGTTTTTCTTCGGCTATCGCACGTTCAACAAGCTGGCGATTTTCAGCCTTAAGACGAAAGAATTCGTCGCGCCGATAAGAGAGCGTAACTCGGTTTTTTTCCATCAACATCAACGCAGCTTCAATGGCCGAATTGCCACCGCCAACAATCAACAGGTCGTTGTTGTGATAGTCTTCAGGTGTGTGGAGGCGATAGACGACTTTCTCAGCTTTGTCCTCACCAGGAACATCCAGTTTACGAGATTCACCCTGCCGACCGATGGCAATTATGACATTGCGTGTTGGAAATGGTTTGCCGCCCACCACTTCAACTTCAAAATCGTGGTCACCTCGCTTGCGAATCTGATGGACCTCCGTTCCATCTTTAATCTTTATATTTTTTTCCTGGATAGCCTCATCGACCATCTTGAGAAATTCAGATTTTTCGCGGTCCCCTTCTACGGGTAGTGCACTCTTATTCGCAAGATGCCGGGGTTCAGAATATACTTTTTTTCCTGGCGGGAATCCTCGCACCGTATTTGCTGCGTGCGAACGCTCTAGAACAACATACTTGAGTTTGAGACGTTCTGCTTCGACAGCAGCCGATAAACCAGCAGGGCCTGCACCAACAATCACTAAATCGAGTAGCCCATTCTCTATCTGGCTAGGTTCAAAGGCGCCTTTCTTCTCCATCCTCTCAATTGCTTCCACACCATGGTTGGCCGCAATCTTCACCAAAGGAACCCCCGTAACATCACCAATCACGTAGATGCCGCGTACACTCGACTGGAAGTCACCATCAATAATCGGCAGGATTTCCTGGGGGGGAACAGTCGCCAGATAAGAACGTTTCTTCTGACCAGACTGATTTGAGCCATTACTCATAACTCATCCTCAGAGAGAAAGATCGGCGCAGGACGTTAGGTCCGGATTTTAGCGGATTCGTCGGTTCACGTCATCCGTATGCTGCCATGTTGAAATAAAGTCCTGAGCGGAAATCATTCCGAACCGCCATACGTTGCTGAAATACAGAAGAGAAATACCTCAAACGTTGCAAATATTCATCACATTTCGAAGTAAAGTTGAATAGGACACCAAACACACGAAGCCGTTTTTCACAACGAAGGATTTTCGTGGTGTCCCAACTCTACAATTTGGATGCGCCGTTGTTCTGGGCAGTTCTGATACTGATTGGTATCGTCGTTGCCGCCTGGTCTCTGCGGATTGCGTGCCGGATATGTTCGGTCGACCCACCCGACTTTCTACCTGCTGTGGTAGCCATGATTGTCGTTTGTGTCGCGAATGCTCTCTGGAATTACTATTTACAGATCTCCCATATTCATCCCAGCTTGTGTACGCATCTGGTGGTACCTTTAATCCTCACGGTAGTATTGCTTGCCATGAGCCTGTCCACTGGTCTGGGATCCGCCTTAATGATTGCCAGTGTGCAATCCTTTATCTGTGGAGCATTTTACCTGGCACTAACGATTCTCGATGGCCTGGTATTGGCGGCACCGATGGTCACTACAAACGATCTCTCTAGTGCAGAAAAAAGCCGCTCCCGCAATCGATATCCTGTGAGAGATAACAAGTTGCTGGTGGCGGCTTTGGTTCTGTTTAATGTTAAATCGCAGAGAGTTAAAAATTCTTGGCTGTTAGCGCTTTAGCCATTTAGTCCAACGACTCGCGATCGATTCCTTCGACTGCTCCACTACTTCTTGGGAGACTTCTTCGGCCGAGGTAAGTTCTACATCATAGGCTGGCGATTCATTTTGAGCGCAACATCCATTCTTACAACCACAAGATGGGCACTTGCTGGCTCCTTTACCAGAGCAGCAACCCTTGCTGGTTCGCACACACTTGGCTTCCCATTCGCAACCGCATTCCGTGCATGTGTACTCATGCTTCTCGAGAACGTTAATACACCTGACACGCCCACATGCAGGTGGTGCGCAATCACAGCAGCATTTCTTCGAGCAACAACAATCGTCTCCAGTACACGTGTCACAGCAGTTGCCGCCGCCTGAACGTTTTTTACGGTTCCAATTGCATTCAAATCGGAAGCCGGGAATACATACCAACTCAGGTTTTACGATCCAGCAGTGCTTTTTGACTTCTTCAGTCACGCATTTTGGGCAGCAAACAGATTCGTAGCAGCAATTCCCTCCACAGCAACCGTCATTGCAGCAAGAGTCCGTGCAACCAGTAAGCGTTATCTCTTCATTCGGCTCCACATTACTTTGGCTACTTCGTGCTTTTTCATTTTCTAAAGACACCGGCTGTTGCAACTGTGTTTCTGCAAAAGATTGCATGCAGATCAGCAAGCTCAAACATCCAGCCGTTGCTATGTTCCGAATTGAACGTAATGTTATAGGATATCTCATCTGTTTAATTCCTCTTAGTTTTAAAGTTATCAGGTGTAAGAAGGAGTCTCTTAGCTTTCCCCCAAACTCTGACCTTTAAAAGTCAACCATAAATCGCATACCAAGAACGGCATAGTTACCAGACAGGATAGACGCAGGAGGCGTCGTCCCATCAGACAGTCTCGTGTTATCGCCATCACTTATAGCAGCATCATCAATTTCGCCGTAAATCGCGTTAAACTGCATACGCGAGTAAGCGTTCCAGTACCAATTGAGACCGAAAGTGTGGCTAAGACCGCGACCGCCGAAAATATTTTCGTCGTTGAAGTCGGCGTAGGATACACGATAAGCAACCTGCCATGCTCCCCAACCCCCCTGAACTCCGTCATTGCAGGTGTCCACTAGAAAGAAGTTTTCAATGGGCTTAATGCGGTCAAGCGTGCCTGAAGAACGTTTCCATGGCATATGCTCCCCGGTCAAGAAGTAGGCAGCGTAGAGGTAAGCACCATCAAAACGCAAATCAGAGTCTCCACCAACTGTTCCTGGATCTCTTTCCATCCAGATGTTTAGATATTCACCTACTATTTGGAGAGGTCCAAAATTCCAGACATTTTCTAAACCTAGCAGTTGGTAATCGTCTGCACCGGCAATGCGTCCCGTATTCAACCAGCGGCTGATAGAGCGGGCTTCTGGACGTTGGCGGAACTGGGCCTCGTTGGCGGCACGTCCCGGAATTCCAATGGTAGCGTCCGAATATTCGGTCTCAGCAGAACCATCTGGATTGGCATAAGTCCCGGAGATAGCCCAGTGTCCGTACCCACGGCCGCCCGAAGCTTCGTCGTACCAAAAGGTATTCGCTATGCGGCCAGCATATTCTAATTGCCAGTGATCGCTAATGTAGTTGCCTTCGTCTTGGATCAAACGCTGGTTGAAGACACCATACCGCCAGTTCCAGGCTTCGTCTTCAGAGACACCATAGGATTGCAAACCAAACCGACGGGCATCCTGGTTGAAAGACTCAATAACAAAGGGTCTTTCCAAAAAGACGTTGTAGCGACTACTGTTGAGGTGGTCTAAACCGTAGGGGCGCTTTTGATTGCCGAGCAATACGGTACGCAAGAAAGGCAGTTCTTTCCAACCCAAGTAGGCATCACGAAATTCTGCATCATTTCCACCTGCGAATTCCATCTCAATTTTATAGTTCATCGTTTTCAACAGGTTGCCTTTCACACCAAAACGCATGCGGCGAAAACCGATACGATCTTGCGGTGTGACGGCTGGATCACCAGAGTCGAATACGTTGACTTCCGTATCGCTATTTGGAAAACTCCAAACATCGGCATGGACACGCCCATTGACCTTCATGGTGGCCCCGCTATGACCGGATTTTGCCAAGGTCTTAAGTTTCGACTTTAGACCTTTATTGGCCTTTTCGATATTTTCATAGTTGCTGCTCAAAGTGGAATAGTTGTCCTCCAAATTGGCCATTCGTTCTTCAAGGGTAAGATCCTGATCCTTGCTTTCCCCATCTTCCATCGTGGAGTTGTTATAAAAAGCAACCGTTTGAAATTCACCAACCGCAGGTACCGCATGGTGAGTTTCAAATTCTAAGTCTTGAGCCAGAATCTTTTCGCTCAAGCAACAGAAACCTATCGCAATCGCCAAACTAGCTGTCATACAGCGTCTAAATCGATTTGCCAGACGGGCTGGCAAAAGTGATTTCCACTTTAAATTGCATGCCATTTTCAAAGAATCCCTTCTTAAATTGTCTTCGGAGAATTTTCTGCCCTGAGAGCGATCGCTGACCCTTTCAATTATTATCAGCTGCCAACACGTGTTGCACACAAGTACGAAATTTGCCCAATAGAGCTCGTTATGTAGGAAGAGGATCAATTCACCTTTGCGAATATCCACTCTTGCGAATATTACTGATGCTTGCGTTTTTGCTGTATATGCATGCAGTACCGCCTCTAACCATCACATCGGTTTTTTTGCCATCACGAATACAATGGCTAGAGCGATCATCCGACTAGTAACAGTGAAGTTTTCATGAAGACGCCGTATAATCGTTACAAGTTCACAAAGAACAGGTGTCCGTAGCGTTGTTCTAGGATCGGTACTTCTGGCAATGAGAACCTTACCGTCATAGTCGTCACAGATTACCACAGCATCGAGTGTGGGGTACGAATCACCAAGTGCCGCATTTCGGTCATGTCTTCCATCGCAAAGCGAATGCCTTCGCGGCCAATCCCGCTATCTTTAACGCCACCATACGGCATATTATCAACACGCCAGGAGGGTACGTCACCAATAATAACACCTCCCACATCCAACTCATCCCAAGCACGCTGTATCTTATAGATATCACGTGTAAAGAAGCCTGCCTGCAGACCAAAGGTGCTATTGTTCACCTGCTCAAGAGAATCATCAAATTCAGAGAATTGACTCAATACGGCAACAGGACCAAAGGCTTCCTGGGTGCAAATCAATTGGTCCTGGGGCACCTCTTCAAGCAAGGTGGCTTCAAGCATCGCTCCCTCCCTGCCCCCACCACAAAGCAATTTCCCCCCTGCTTCCGTGCTTGTATCCAAGCTTCCAGACGTTGGGCTTCTCGCACATCAATCATTGGCCCTATGAAGGTTGACTCGTCTTTGGGGTCGCCAGAGATCAGCTCCTGGGTGGCGG
>PATG01000036.1 GCA_002713555.1 Planctomycetaceae bacterium | reverse complement strand
TGCGATTGTTTATGATTCTTATGAAAAGATGTCAATCGTACGTAGTTGGCGTGAGCTTTGTTTGGCTAATCGCTGGATGCATGGGCTGCGGTACGACACGCTCGTCCAATACGCAGCGTACAGCGACGGAGCAACTGCTTATATCGGATGCCATCGACCGTACCGTACAGAAAATCAACTTTAGTCCTATGGCAGGCAAATCGGTCTACTTCGACGAATCAAAACTCCAGCAGGTGGTGGATCAAAGCTATCTGGTTAGTAGTCTCCGGCAGCACTTGCTGGCCAGTGGTTGTATCCTAAAGGACACTCGAGAAGAGGCAGATTTCATTGTCGAGGCACGAGCTGGCGCGGTTGGGACTGACAATCATGATTTGTTATTTGGTGTTCCAGCGACCAATATTCCTCAACTCACATTAATATCCGGTCTGCCACCCGCATTGCCTGAATTGCCGATTGCTAAACGCCGCAATCAACGTGGGGTGGCAAAGATTGCAGTTTTTGCCTATCGACGCCAAAGCGGAGATCCCGTCTGGCAATCTGGAATTGCGTTGAGCGAAAGCACTTCGAATGACACCTGGATTCTTGGAGCGGGACCTATCAAGCGCGGTACAATTCATAAAGGGACAATATTTGCGGGGCGCAGATTTTCGAAACAGAAACAAGAGGAGGACAAGAAAAGTACTCTGGTGGTCCGGATCGATAAGGAGGCAATTTTTGAGGCAGAGTTGGGCCAGCAGCATTCGAGCCAGCACAATGCTGTCCAGCAAGCAACCGCTATCGAAACTCTCCAGAGTGGACGGTCCCCAACGAACCAGGGNCCACGTGTGTTACCTCCACCTTTGAGCGGATCGCCATAGCCGATATCAATTTTGCATCCTGGGAGTACGGTGCGTGGTCAGGGTTTGAGTTTTGCATGTACCTGCTTATTCTTTAAAGGAACACAGAATCCCANAGGCTCACCTGGCGTCTTCAAAGACGAGTGGATCAGGCTGCTTGGCATTCGCAATTCGGATTGATTTCTTGCCGTCCAGCAGTTCATAGATTACGCTCCCTATCAATTCTGACCGCCAACCACTTGCCAATGTGGGTAGTTTCTTCTCTTGGTCTTGCGAGTAACCTAAGTGATGGGCTACGAGTTCGCGAACATCACTCGCTGTACCAGCCATGCTGGCAGCAATTTCTGCGCGACGACAAATGGTTCCTAATGCGGGTGCGACAAACTGACCAAGCAAATTGTGTTGGGGTGGGATGTTCTTGCGTGGTGATCTTGGCATGCGCTCTGGCGGTGCTTCCAGGCCGCGTCGCACACACTCGGCCAGTTCGTTCGCTTTGCGTTTGACAGAACTTCGCTCCATGCCCCGGATGGCCATGATTTGGTCAGGGTTGTCTACTTTACGTTTTGCTAATTCAACAATCAAGTCATCTCGCAGTAATCGTTTTTGTGGTTGATTGCGTTTTATCGCTTCTTCATAACGCCAGTTCCATAACTCCCGAACAATAGCCAGGTTTCTTGGTCCTAGTTTTCCGATTCCGGATACACGTCGCCAATCTCTGCGATCGAGTGCTTGGGCGACTTCGGCTTGCCAACTATCCATCTCCTCTTCAAACCAGGAGAGCCTGTCACGTTCAGTTAGTAAATTGACCAATTGGTTGTAGAGAGGGATCAGATAGCGTACGTCTTCCAACGCATAATTGATCTGGGCAGCCGTGAGTGGGCGTTTTCGCCAGTCGGTACGTTGTTCTCCTTTGGCCGGTTTATGACCCAAGAACTTGCTAACTACAGACCCGTATGCCGAAGGATACTCATTGCTACAAAAGCCNGCGGCAATCTGTACGTCGAACAATCGTTTGGGAACGGATTGTACGGAGCGCATGATAAAGTTCAGTTCTTCTCGTCCAGCATGAAGAATCGTGACATGGTCACCTTGAGTCAGTAGTTCCCAGAAAGGTTTCACATCTTGTACGGCACCTGCGTCGATCACAGTGCAGTGATCTTGTGTAGAAACCTGGATCAGACATAGGTCTGGATAAAAGGTGTCTTCTGATACAAATTCGGTGTCGATNCCAATGAGTTCGGCAGATTCGAGTTGCTGGCAAAGTTGGGCTAGCTCATTGGACTCGGTGATGGTGGGTGTTGGCACAGTCGGGAGTTTTGGTTTGGAGTGTTTATAGGGATGTTCGTATTCATGAAAAGCAGCGAGATTCTACAAACATTAAGGTGCAGTTGCAAATCAAACCAGAGCCGGTTGCAAAATACGTTTGTAGCTAGCGATAGAGTAGGAGTTTTGAAGCCGGTTCCAGGCATTTTACGGTGACAAGCTTCGTGCTGGTAGGCCGATGTGGAATGGGACTCCTGCGGATCTTAATGGCTAGATCTTTCTGCTGCCGAGGTTAAGGGGTGGTCAGATAGAGGGCTTGTCACGGTGGCATTTGCTGAGGGGACCACGACTTGCTGGTTATGAGTCGCAACGGCTTCAGCGCTCAGGTAACGCCAATGGGTGAGTAGCAAGATCGGTAAAAGGATCGTGCAGCTATAGGCCATGTAGCCAAAAAAGCTGGGCATCTTAACACCGGACTTTTCAGCAATTGCCTTGACCATGAAGTTGGGACCGTTGCCAATGTAGGTCATGGCACCCATGAAGACTGCCCCCAAGGCAATTCCACGAAGTACCATTTCTTCGATGCCTGCAGTGGGACCCATGACTGTTAGATCTTGTGCCGATTTGAAGAAAACCAGGTAAGTAGGAGCATTGTCCAGGAAGGAGGACAATCCGCCCGTAGCCCAGAAAAAACCAGCCGGAGTAAGTGATTCAGCAAGCACTTTCCCCTGTTCCGCCAAAATCTGCAGTGCGGGTTGCATGCATATGAAGATGCCAATGAACAAAGCGGCCACTTCCACGATTGCATGGTAATTGAAGTTGTTTTTCTCACGAATAACTTTGCTTCCAAAGTAAAGCGAGAGAGCAACGAGTCCCAGTTGACAGACTTCTCGTAGATACATCCAGGCGTGCCAATGGGTGCCGGGTATCGCTTTGTTCGGGTCAAGGAAGGCAACCGCCAATACGACGCCTAAGAGCAAAGGGCCGTTTAAGGCCAAGCCGCTGATATCGAGTCGACGGGTTTGAGCAACATCTCGTTTGATATCGCACAGTGCCTCTTGAGGATAGTAGAAAAACTGATCTGCTAAACAATAGACTAGTAACAACAGGCCATTGACAAACAGCCATTCTTCCCAAAGGCCGAGTGTCCAGGTAAACGAGACTCCCGCCAGATAGCCGAGGAATAAGGGTGGATCTCCAATGGGCAATAAGCAGCCACCGCAGTTGCATACCACGAAAATGAAGAAGATTACCGTGTGACAAACATATTTGCGTTCTTTGTTTGTTTCTAACAGTGGACGGATCAGCAGCATGGCCGCACCTGTAGTGCCGATAAAGCTGGCCAGTAAACCTCCCGCTGCAATAAAGAATGCATTGGTGAGAGGATTCGCTTGCAGGTCGCCTTCGATTCGGATACCACCTGCAATCGTATAAAGACTGAATAGCAAAATAATAAACGGAACAAATTCAGAGAGTATTGCGTTACCGAGGATCGCGTTTATGAAGCCTGTCTGTAGGAAGCTGTCCGTAGCATCAATGACCTGATGTGCCGGCCAGTGTGCTTCGATAGGAGACGTATGAAGGAACGCGTAATAACTAAGTGTCAAAGCTGCCAGGATAGCTGCTACTTTAAACCGATTGGCATTATTCTCCCACCAAAGTTCCGTTCGATGGAGTAGCGGAAAAAGTGCAATTGCACCCAGCAATAAAATAAATGGCACCACGGTCCAGTAGGGTGGGGCCAAATGGGAGGTATGGTCTTCTTCGGAAAGATGACCAGGATCTGCAACGCTCTCCAAATGGTGCACGTGGGCATCGGTGACAAGTTTGGTAGCATGCTGGGGTAGTCCACCGACAGCACTCATCAGATAGAGTCCAATAACGAAGATAATGACCCAGACGAGCTTATTGCCATGGGATGTTTTTGCTGTCATGCTTGCAATGTCCGCTGCCATAGGATTCTTCACTTACTGCGTCTACCCGTATGCTTTTTCTCAGCATTGGATTTCGACGCACATTACACGTTGAAAGACTACGAAGTGTCGAAGCGTAAGTCTATGCCTGTTGATCAGCTTACTTTTGCACGAAGTTGGTGAAATATCCGGGCCAGACAGCTTTTTCACCTCGAGCACCTTTGGCTTTTGGTTGCCAAGTTTTTCTGCAGGCGGAGGCCACTCCTGTAAAGCTAGGTTGTGATTTGCAGGAAATGTCCAGAGCTATCTCCGCTACACGTTCTTCTGGGACTCCCGTCCGATGGGCTCTTCGCTACAATTCGAATGATCCTGATTAGCGGGTACTGCTTTCTGAAATGTGCTCACTCTAGTACACTCAAAGCCCCCCTGAATCCATAGCATTTCCTCATTTTGTCTCGAACCGACCCCCTGCCTTATGTCTGAAGTCTGGTTGCGATCCAATCGGAGAGTCTTAATTCTGGCCATGGTGCCTGTGGCCGCCCTAGGCCTGCTGGGCCTGGCGTTTTCCATGTCGGACGGATCTTCACTGACCTGGGGGCTGGGGATTGTTTGTTTGGCAGTAGCTGGCTTGCTTTTGGCCGGATTGGCTTACCAGTGGATACAGCCCCGAATTACGTATCGCAATGGCCAGGTATTGTTCTTTCTCAAGGCAGGAGGTCCCATCGTAGTTCCCGTGCAGGTGGTCGAAGCTTTTTTTCTGGGCCAGGGACCTGCTGAATTGCCCGTCAGCAATGACAATCAGACAAAGACTGTCAACTTGATTGCTCGACTATCGCAACGTCATCCGCAGTGGTTGTGTCGAGATGTCAAACAGGCCCTTGGCGAATGGTCTGAGGGCTATATTACAATTCGCGGTATCTGGTGCGAACCCTTGACATCCGAAACGATCCGACGACTCAACCATCGACTTCATGAGGTTTTGCAGGAGCAGAGTGAAGGTTAGGGATAGCACCGACCGCGAAAGATCCAATCATGAATACTGAGGGAATATCCATAAATACTTCTGCATCTCAGACTTTGGCTCTGCCCAAATTACTAGTTAGCGTCCGAGACGTTTCCGAAGCCGAAGCTGCGCTTGCCGGTGGTGCGGATTGGATTGACTTGAAAGAACCGCAGGCTGGCTCATTGGGAGCGGTGTGCCCAGAAACGGCACGTGCTGTGGTCAAGGCCGTCGCCAACCGGGGTCTCGTTTCAGCAGCTTTGGGTGAATTGACGGATTGGACGACCTCAAAGGCTCGTGACTTGCTCGGCATTCCGGAAATCCAGGTGGTGAAATTAGGGCTGTCGGATTGCGATCAACAAAGCGACTGGCCCGAACGCTGGCAAGCAGCTTCGCACGAAGTGGCCCGTTTTGGCAAGCAATTGGTTGCCGTGGTTTATGCAGACAACCGGCAGGCTCGAAGCCCTGCTCCGCAAGACATAGTACGAGAGGCCATTAAGAACGCATTCCAATATTTACTCATCGATACGTTCGATAAGCATTCTGGGCCCCTGCTCTCCCATTTGTCCCCTCAGGTGCTTGCAGAGATTCTCAGGACGGCGGATCGTGCCAACTTGCAATCGGTTGTCGCGGGAGGGCTCACCACAACAATGCTGGCCCAGTTGCCCCAGAATTCGCTGGATGTGGTTGCTGTTCGTGGCGGAGTCTGCGTGAGGGGACGCAGCGGGGTAGTGCAGCAGCAGCTGGTGGAACAGTTTAGCGCTGCAATCCAAGCACGCTGGCAGGCTAGCCCGGATAAAGCGACTTCTTGATATATGGCATTGGAACCTCCCAGGTCATTCTCCTGGCTGCGTGTTGGCGTGGTGCGGAAAGGCTAAAGACATTTTTGGGTGATGTTTTTCAGGACTTGACTTGCAGCTTCGTGGCCTGATTCGCTTGACACTTTTTAAGAATCCAGGATACTCAGGAGTGCTTGAAACTGCCAATAAAGAACAGTCTCAGCCAGGATGTCAATTTGCGTAACAATTGGATTTAGTCGGTTTCATCACCAGCTTTGGGGAGAAATGACGTGCGTAAGTCTGTTTTGGAAGCAATCAGACAAGGAATGTGGGATTTTGAGCCTGAGAAGGTGCAAGAAGGTCTTTTTGATTCGACGGCTGCCATGCCTGGTACCGATGAAAAATTATCGGTGATGGCAGAGCGTGTCCGGGAAGGGCTGCCTCTGTGGCATGGTAACGATCGTACCGAATACGACGATGAAGATTAGTCCGGTATAGATTGCGTGGTAATTTTGCCATGGAGATGTGCTGCCGCGACTGTGAAAATGCCGTAGCGTTTGGTTAGAGTCTTGACGTCTATTCAAGACAATTTTTTTGCGATTTATTTACCAGGAGATTCTGCGTGCCGAAGCTCGACCTTGAGATCCCCCATCAGCTATCGGCCGACGAAGCCAAAGACCGACTGACTCAGTTTACCGAAGCTCTGCAGTCCAAATTTCAGGACCAGGTAAGCGACTTGGAGCAGTCTTGGGAAGGTAACGATCTAATTTTTGGCTTCAAGACTTTTGGCATTAAGATTGAGGGAAAAATCAGCAGTCTGGACAATAAGCTGGTACTCGATGGCGAATTGCCTTTTGCGGCCATGATGTTCAAAGGTAAAATCGAATCGGAAATACGCGAACAGTTGGAACGACTGGTGCGTTAATCGAGAGTGGCTCTAAAGATAACACTATAAAAGATGGTGTAAGGACTTGTAATGGTTTGCTCTGAAAGATTCTGTGCTTGACACGAATCTGGCATGACCTAATGTTTGTTAGGAACAATTTAAGATGAAGGATTTGAGAAGACAGTTTCGATAGCCCTGCTAGAAAAGGCGAAGAACGGCCTTTTTGATTCAATATTGGCTAAGACCCACAGCTGATAAACAATGAACGCTCTTCGTTTTTACGAAGGGCGTTTTTTTCTGCCAGAATGTTTTGTAACCTCCGGTTATTTCATCTACTTCTGCAGTGACAGCTGCAGAGCCACTACCCAGAGGGTTTCTTCCAGCTGCCAGGTGCTTTGGTGGGACAAACGTCATTTCTTTTTACTGATCAACTCGATTGTGAGAAGTTGTCCTTTTCGTTTGTGCTGAAAACCTGCCGGTTGCAGAATGCTGTTCAAGAGTTCGTCAAGCAGAACATTCTTTACGTCACACGATACCAGTACTTCCTGCGCCTTGGGTATAGAATCCATTAGCTCAGGATCCCAATGGACTTCCAGTTGAAGTTGCTGGGCTAGCTGATTTATTACGCGCCCCACAGGCTGATTCTGGAGTTGCAGTGTATAAACCTTAGGCTCCCTGTGTTTACGCTTCGGTTGAGGGATCGGGACCTTCGAGAGGGGCCGTTTTTTTGATTTGACGGAACTGCGAATGGGGATGATCCGACAACTTTTCCCATCCGGACTGATTTGGCATGTCTTGTCAAAACCAAACAAGAGGAGAACAGTACGATCGATTAGCGAAAGTGGAGGTATTTTGCTCGCTTTCCAAAGATCATGAGCGATTGATTCTTCGTTATGCATTGATAGATCGGCAGCAGACAGCCACTCATTAAGCAGTTGCCTCGGTTTGCTCAAGCGAGGCCAGGAGCAGGCCTCTGCTTGGAGCCATAATCGCCTTTGGCGGACAGGGACTCGGGCCAGAGTACTACGTGCCTCTTGTAATAAAACTGGAAGTTCCTGGACCGATTGTTGCGGTCCCATGTAAAGGACTGTTCCGACAAGTACGATATCCAGGTGGTATTGATTTGCAACTATTCCTAAAGCCTGTTGCAAAGGTGTATCGCTGATACGCACTTGAATTCGTTGCTGGGGGTCTACGCGTCGATCCAGCCAAATCGAAATATTTTGTGATTCGGCGATACGTTGGATAGCCTGGCCCAACTCCTGGCCTTGCCAGGTAATACTAATGCGGCCAAGTAATTTCCGTTTGATATGCCTCTCCTGAGAGTTGCTCTCGGCAGAAACTCCCAGAGGGACTAACCAAATTGCCAGTAGTAGGCAAGCTTTTTGTTTCATAGAACGATGCTTTTTACAAACTTTGGCGAATTATTTTAAATATCTAGTTTCATTTTAACGGATTGGGCGGTAGTAGCCGCAATAACAAACAAAATTGTTGAGAAATAGGAAAACCTAATTAAACTCGTACAACAGAGGAATGGGGTGATGTGCTTTTGGCCAGTATTCCAGACCTCAACAAGTGCCAGGCTCTTTCGATTTGGGCGAGCACGGTTGATCTATGCAAAACGCGGTTGTCGGGACGCTGCATTTTGTTCCTCATCTTTTATCCCGACGGATTGGTTTTCGTTTACGCAATCGGCGTTACGGGCCAAAAATTTACTATGAGTCAACCAATTCCGCAGAGACCGTTGCTAGTGCGCCATTACGAGCGTTATCTAGTTGACCAGGATATAAGCAATTATATCCGCAATATCAGGGCGAATTACACAACGGGTGGTTTGGAGCGTGTGGCTGCCTCAGAAGATCGGACAGCTCGCCGCGGTGCCGTACTCGCCATCGGGAGGATAGCAGATTACTCCACCAATGCGATTTTAGGCCGAGCTTTGGTCGACAGTGATCGTGGAGTGCGAACATTAGCTGAAAATGGCATTCGCAGGCTTTGGATACGAGTTGGTACTCCTGCTCAACAGCGTCACCTGTTGGTAATCAATGAGGATTTAGAAAATCAGGAATTCGAACGGGCTGCCCAAATAGCAACAGCTTTGGTTCAAGATGCCCCCTGGATCGCTCAAGGCTGGTACTATCGCGGTAAGGCGTTTTTTCAGCTAGGGCAGTACGAAGCCGCATCACGAGATTGTCATCAGACGCTTGAAATCAATGCTTGCCACTTTCTAGCAGCATCCATCATGGGTCAATCTTACCAGCTCTTGGAAAAACCCGTAGCTGCCTTAGAGGCTTTTCGTCATGCTCTGCGACTCAATCCCAGCATGGAAGAAGTCCGTGCGCAGGTAATCCATTTGCAGCGAACTCTGAAGGGAAAATAGTTTTCTCGACAGGCCTGAGTTTCACGCAAAGCCGGCAGATGGAAAGTAAGAGGGACATAAAATTTGCATTTCTACCAGCCTGACCAGGGATGGAATATGCGGGTTCAGTGTCTCAGCCATCTGGGAACTGCAACTTCCTCATTCGTTGCAACCAAAGTAAGCCCAATTCTGGTAATGGAGGGGGGTTTTCCTGATCACAGCCAACTCCTCGCTAGCGCATAAAAGCCCTTTCGAAAAAACTGCCATCGGTAAGACATCGCAGGCTCTCGAGCTGCACTGCGATACGGACTGAGTCTTCGGTTCAGTTAGCCGGCAGCATAACCCCTATCATAGGGGCCCCGTCAAAAGGGCTTACACTGCGCAATCTAGTACAGACGATGCGGTGCAGGCAAATGTTTTTATAAAACTACTAGAAAATAACATTTGAAGCCTAAGAACCAAAAAAATCCCCGGCAAGTTGCCGGGGATTTGGGGTGTCAAGTATCCAACGATTTACGTTCTAACGGCGAATCGTTTCCTTCGTACTGGTGTCCATACGCGTCATTGCCTGCCGTACGGATGCCGCGTAGTGCTTCGGATTTGCAGCAAAGCGGGACATGGTTTCTTGGCTTGAAAACAGATAAAAGGCATTCATGTACTTGAAGCCATATTTTCGACTGCCTTCGATTTGCTGGTTGTCTTCTAGTATTTTTACGACATCCAAGCCAGAAAATACGGGACAGTAAGCATCTGGGTTCGCCAGGAACTTTTGTTGTTGTTCTGGGCCGGCAAATAGAAATGTCAGTCCTCGATGGTAGGCACCATACTCCAGTTGTCCGCTGATCCATTTTTGCTCGTATTTCAGTGAGACGGCACAGTATCCATCAAAGGCTACTGGGGGAGCACCTGCTGGAAGTTGAGGTGGCTTTGCCTTGGCAGCAACCTGAGGATGGCTAACAGCCGGGGATGCGTTGGTTTGTTGAGCAAGTGTAATTTTTGCGTTTTGCTGAGGAGTCGATTCTGCTGAAGTTGTTTTTACTTGAGATGTCTGGGCAGGGGACCCGGCTGCCAGGGATGGCGTGGCTAGATTAGGCATAGTGTGCGCATTGGCGGGAGCCGGCTGATTTCGATAACTGTTAGGCATCGCACCTGCAGGAACTCTGGCTGCTGGGCGAGGCGGTACAGTTGCCGCATTCAGGTTGGGTTGATGTGTTGCTGTTGGTGCCGGTGCAGCGGTAGCTTTTTGAGGAAGGGTGGACTGGGGCACAGCGGCATAGAGATTATTTGTAACTTTGGGTTGTGTTTCAGCAACTTGTGAGGGTGCAGGACCTGTTGTGTGCACTGGCTGTTGCTGCAAGGAGAGTGCCGTGTTTTTATTCTGTCTGATATTTAAACCTGCGTAGGCCGATTGCACAGGGGTGAGCTCAGGTGTTTTCTGCTTTGCCAAGACCCCGCGAAAATGTTGAGCTGCTTTCGTTAGCTGTGCCGTGTATGCCTCAGAAGTGTTGGGGCAGTTTAATCTTGCAATGGGCGTACCCTGAGGTGAAAGTAAGATGTCGGTTGGTACCTGGTCGATGCGATATGCGTTTGCAAGTGCCGGAGACAAATCGGCATTCACTTTCACCGGCACAAAATCCTTTTCCAGGAAAGCTCCCAGTTGTGGTTGTGAGAACACGTCTCTTTCCAGCACTTTGCAGGGGCCACAGCTTGGCGTCCAGAAATGCAGGAGCACAAATCGACCAGTCTGCCCGGCCTCAACTTTGGCTGCATCCACATTATTACGCCAATTGATTACTTCTGCTTGTGCAGCCTGATGACTCCATGCAGAGGATACTAATGTTGCCAAGAGGCAATGAGTTAGAAAATTTCGTACAGCCATGGCGATTCCATTCGCTAAAAAGTGGGTAGAGTAAACTTGTGCCCATCCTTGCTTCTTGAATCGGACTCCAGAGGCTGTGACTTTGTTAAATTTTTCCGCATAAGGTGACTTTGCCGGATTGCTGGATTCTGCCAGCTTGTGGAGGTCCCGTGGGTGCTTGCGGAGTTCTGTAAGTGTCTTTTATATAAAGACTTAAGTTGTTTCTCTTGCGATTGGGTGCAAGCGTGGGAATTCTGCCATATACTGAGGAAGGGCAGCAACGGTGCTAGCCCCTGCTGGTGGCTCCTCATCAGGCAGATTTTTCTTGATACACGTATCGGGGACCTTTTCACTGAGGGGGTAGTGGCTAGGCCACTGCTATTTGCTATCCAGAATGCTTCCCGATCAATTGTAAAATGATTTACTTGATAGGTTCTGGACGACATTTCTCATAGCTAGCAAGAACAAGCTTGACAGATAGCCGGTTGTGACTAATATTGGCGTGGTGTTCACAACCTCAGCTTCATTGAGAGAATTACTTCAGTGTCGCTGGGATCTAAAGGCCGCTTATTCGGCTTCTTCGTGAAGGTTTCCGTTTAAGGCATTTTGGTTTTCGATGTGTCCTGAACAAAACAAAAGCAAGGCATCGCTCTGCCACGGTATTGCTTTGCCAAGCTGCCGCTATGACAAGGTGTTGCTTTGTTACTGGGGCGGCGGCCGAATCAGCGAGGCCAGATTTTATGCAGATCTCTGATCCGTTTTAAATTAGTTTTTTAAAACATTGTTTCACAGATCTTTTATTCGGATGGTTCATCAAGGAAGTAAGCCGTAGGGCAAATTTGCTCGGATCATCGTAGGTGTTGATCGATGTATCCCAGACGATGATTTCAAAGCACCATTCTTACACATGTTTAGCGATTCGGATTAAAATCGCTACGCCGTAAGGTGCCTGAAAGCACCCGGCAATTAAATTATTCTGGCCAATGCCAGACTGAGTAATACTCCTCACCTTGCGCAGGTGTGGAGTCGACGAATGCCTGCTGAGAGAAGTCAGCAGTCACCAGAAAAGTATGAAAGAAAGATTTTTTCAGCTTGTATGCATCACGTAGCTGCAAAAGCGGCTAAAATCTGAGTCAGTGTCACTTCGTAAAAGCATGTTCGTGTGGCGTGGGCCGTTGTTATACGCGAGCCATGCCGGGTGGATTGTTTTACAGGACAGGGAAGACAGGGGGACTGACGGGAGCCTTTCCCAGGAGGAATCGCTCAGGAATTTTTGTCCCGCGTGCATAAGCTTCGGCTATTAAGGCAGATGGTTTGTACGCGTTGATTGCCGAGTGAGCAGCTTTGTTCGCAGGTGTCTCGCAGCAGTATTTTTGTGGGCGGCAATTTTGGGGCAGCGGTGCTGTGTGGCAACCGCAATTTTAGACGGTTACCGAATCGAATGCTGGGTTTCGTATTCCATGGCATTGGGTAATTAATCGCCACTACTTTGGGTCCCTTTTGGTAGGGATCTCAGCAGGATAAGGTTCCTGCAGGCAGGCAGGGTTCCTGCAGGCATTGGGGAATCTGTTGGGACGATTGGGCGATGGAGCCTGCTAGTTCCATGTGGTTTGCCAACGGGAACCGGTTACTATTTTGACGATTTGAGGATGAAGTTTCAGATGGCGAAAAAGCAAAGAGCAGGCGGTCGATATCGAGGCCGTAACAACAACAATAATAACCAGGGGAATTATGGGCGTTCCAATCGTTCTGGGGGTGGCCGAGGTGGCCGGCGTCGGAATTCGGGACAAAACAATTCCCGAGGTGAACCCGACTACTCGGACAATGGCGATCCTTTG
>PATG01000035.1 GCA_002713555.1 Planctomycetaceae bacterium | reverse complement strand
CAAACCAGTAAGCCGCACCTGACACCCCCAGTACCATCAATGGAAAAGTTACCCAGGTAAGCTCCATACGCTTGAGAATTCTTTTAACAAAGAAATAGTCTCCCGGTCCAATCAACAAGATGTAGGCAACAACCAGCAGGGTAACCAGCCCGAAAGAAACGCTCTCAACACCCACAAATTTTTCATCGAGAGCACTACGTAATTGGGATATTAAATCCGTACCAATTTCGTTGCCGTAGGCCGATTCTGCTTGAGTTCTGATTGCGTCATTTTCCCAGTGCAGGGCCTTTTTCAGAAAGCTTGCACGTGCCGCCCAATCGCGCAATGGAGGTCGATCAAAATCCAGACCAATAAATAGAAGTTCTCCCAGTCCAAACCGTGATCGGATCACAAGCGGAAGACTTGTGTCTCCGCTTCCTGCATCGACCAGAACTCGACCATGGACCTCCGTCAAACGTGGGACTGCTGCAGCCAAACGGCGACTCGGAGTTACCGGTTGGCCCGCACCGCAAAAAACTTCTAAGGACCGAGATTGCCTGAGTGTAATCGTTTCGGTGTACTGACCGGGTATCAATTCTGCCAGGGGCCCGCCTGTGGACAGGAGTTCGTTACCCTCAGCTCCACAAAACACAACCAAGCGCCCTCCCTGGAGAACCCATTCTTTTAGCGCGTTCAGTCGTAATGGATTTTGCAAGAGAGGACGGTAAAGTTCTGGCTGCGATGTGTTTAGCAATATGGTATCGATACCTTCATATCCGTACCAACTCACAAGAAGATCGGCTGCCTGATCAATCTTTGCCACGTGTGTGGTCGGTTCATAACTCTCTTGCTTCTCAATGAGATCTCCCATGCCCAAATCCGGACCAAATTGCAATACGATACGATCGGTTGCCAACCTTCCCCCTGGAATAGTCCCACTCCCATACTCCAACCCCAGATAGTACGATTTTTCTGTGATGACCTTACCCTGGGCCACAAATCGTACTTGAAGTGTGCTATTCAATTGTCCGACTCGCACAAAAAGTCGCGCCTTGGCAGATTGGCCTGGCTCTATCCCGATTGGTCGTGGCGACACAACTGTGGTAGGAACTCCATCGCTATCAGAAACCGTTACCGTAACTTGTCCTGTAAAAGGAGTTGCATTTCCTACTAGCTCCACTTCAACGGGTGTCCAACACCCTAGTTTATAAACCCCGTTAAAGCCGACGCGTATGCCGACAATATCTGGTTCATCGAGGGTCTGTGCAAATCCGCTTGTGGTAACTAACAGCCAACTGGCAGCAGCAAGTAAGAAAGTGCTTCGAATCACATTCATCAAGTTGTGCATCGTTGCTGCTGGTGTCACGGTTTCTCCGCATCGTCGCACTTACAAATAAGCTTGCCGCATCCAGGGCAACCAGTTCCGTATTTGTCACTTACAGCTTCTGTCAAATCAATGTCCACCACGTTGGCTATTGTCACCAGCCAGGCGAGCACATCTGCAAATTCGGCGGCTTGTTCCTGAGTTGTACCTTCGCGCAGCGAAGCCGCCAATTCGCCGACCTCTTCCATCAGCCACATAAAAGTACCATCGATACCACGGGCAATATCCTTTTCAAGATACATATCCCGTATCAATTGCTGAAAATCACGAAGTGTAATATCGGATGCCATGGCTCAAAGCTGACAAAAAAGATTGAAAACAGGAACTCTGTAAAAAGATACTATAATCCAGATACCGATCGCTAGGTGATAGCTTTGCGATGCCTTTCCAACCAGTCACTCTACCCATCCAGTCCATCTATACGGTAGATCCTCATGGAATATCCTTCGTGGAACCATTACATTGAGTGTACTCGATCTTTCCATTGACTGAACCCATGAATGTTGACTGGCTGACCATGTCTGAATTCGTAACCGTTGCCAAAGTTGGTGCTATCCCGGCAGGGCAGGGGGCAACCTTTCAAGTGGGCGACCGATTGGTGGCTATTTTTAACTATCAGGGCAAATATACGGCAATCGACGATCTCTGCCCTCATATGGGAGCTTCTCTAGGAGCAGGACAACTCGACGAAGAAGGCAAGGTAACCTGTCCCTGGCACGCATGGAGATTTGATGTTTGTGACGGGACGTGGTGTGACAACACGCGGCTCAAAATCGATACCTTTGAAGTTAAAGTCGAGGACGATCAAATCCAGGTCGCTGTCACCAAGAAAGTTCCCACAGAAGAAACCAACAACGAGTAGTTGCTTAGGGTCTCCGAACGGTCTGGAGCCGGTTACGGAAATGCTTCCGGGTAGACTCTCCATCAATTGATGGGAGAACCCTCTTGAGGGGGTGGAACTCTATTGAATTCGATTTTCAGATCTATCGTTTGTTCTACTGGCTGAGTTTCGCTGCTAAACAATTTCATGGTCTGTTCTAACTTCGACGATTCCAGCCACCCTGAAGTGCGGTTAAACAGAATATTGCCTTTTGAATCTTGTTCTTTAGCCTTCATTTGCGAAGGATTCTGTTCTTTGCTTTCACCAAAATCTAATTCTAGTTTTGGGAAAAAATTTTCGTAGACTTGCCCTGCTTCTGTGCGGTTGCCTTTGTATTGGTATGTCATGCCTGCCGTGATTTTTCCTAACTCCGGATGCAACGTTTCCTGGTTGGTTGTCCACTGGTAGTCGGGTACGAGGGCCGTCGCTGGAGGCAACACGAGAGACAATTGTTGCATCACATCCCGATATCCCTCTGCAGTCAGAAAGACACGTATCATCTCAGCACCCGGCATAATTGTGATCGCTTTCGACACTTTCTCCGGAATACTGATCGACACTATTTTACCCTGAGGGGTCATAGTCAATTGGATAGGATTTGCGATCCATACTTTTATCGCCGGGTCGATCATGGCACCATACCCGATGGGCATATCTTTCAACTGGCTATCATAGGTTATTTCGGTCGAACCTGGCCCCGTTATCTCCAATTGCACTCGGTTTATTTGTTGCAACAGAGAGGCCGTCCCTTGATCATCCAGAGAAACAACTTTCCAAACCATATCCATTTTTTGTTGGACACTCGTTTCTAATTCTCCTGCAGGACCAAGAAACATGGCCATATTCATCTGTTGGGTCAGGCGGTAGTGGTGTTCGTCGCCCACCTTAAACTTCCAGCCCAGTGGCTCCTCCGCAAGCAAATGAGATACGGGTAAAAAGATCAACAGAAAGAGCAATCCGCTTGAATGCCACGCAAATAGCCTTCGAGAACGAGGCCTATTATTTGGATACACGTTTTTCATAAACTAATTTTCTCCCCTGGCTGCAACACAACAGGTTCTGCTGACGTATGCAGTCGCACCCGTTCGGCCCATGCTGCGGCATCTTGTTGGATAGGAGGCCAGGTATTGTAGTGGCAAGGCAAGACATGATCCGGGTTAAGAAAACTTATCGCTTCCAGGGATGCATCAGGGCCCATGGTAAATAAATCTCCAATTGGCAGCACTGCCAGCGCCAGCCCTCCCATGCCAACTAATTTCATATCCAGATGCAAAGCCGTGTCGCCCGCAAAATAAATGTGCCCTTCCGGCAACTCCAATACGAATCCGCCTGCTATCCCACCATAACTCCCGTCGGGCAATCCCGAACTATGCTGCGCATAAGTCATTTTTACCATGCCAAAAGGCAACTGGGCACTGCCTCCCGTATTCATCGCGACAACCTGTTCGGCTGCGACACCTTGTGCCTTCAGCCATTCGCCAATCTCAAAATTAGCAACAACAACAGCGCCCGTCCGTTGAGCAATCGCCACCGAGTCACCCACATGATCAAAATGTCCATGCGTTAACAAGATAGTATCGGCCGCCACCTCATGGGCCTTAAGGGGGGCCGTTGGCGAATCATCAAGAAACGGATCAATCAGAATCTGATGATTGCTCGTTCGGACTGCAAACGCCGAGTGGCCTAACCAGGTGATCTCCGATGCCATGATGATTCGATATTTATTGGGGTGCTATGGAACTAAAGATCCGGATATCCGATATCGAAATCCGAAACGGCTGGACTCTTTTTTTAGTTACTTGAACCTCGAAGTATAGCGTTCATATTTCTCTTGTAGGCTTCGACTCCTGGCTGGCCATACGGATTGATGCCAATCAGCCGACCCTCGACAACTGTCGCCAGCATCAGCATTTGAAACAACTGCCCCAAGGTGTACTCATCGAGAGTAGGCAAATGCAAATCTGCGGTGGGACGACCGTCGTCACGGTAGGCCTGGTTCGTACCTCGTGTTGCGGCATCGAGGATTTCTGGCAATGTTTTATCTGCCAGCACGTTGAGCTGATCCTGATTATTATCGCTGTTCCCCACAACCAGTGGTTCGCGATTGCCCGAACCAATGGTAACATTGGTAACCAACTTATCCCTTTTGCCTTCCTGATGCTGTTGGCCCCGGGAATGCAAATCTCGCGTATTGACCACCGTAAGAGGCATCGCACCGCACTCCTGTTTCCCAAGACTTTCGGACAATAGTTGGTCGTACCACAATCCGACTGATTCGAGTCGCTTGCCCCAAGTCGAAAGCAAACGAATATCACAACCCCGCCGCTCTTCCATCAGGTGGCAGATACCCGTGTAATCAAGCACTACGTTTTCACCAACATCGGCAGAGCGAAAGTGCTCATTCATGGCTACGGCTCCCTGCAGGAGCTTGACGATATCAAGGCCCATAATCGCAGCAGGTAGCAGACCCACTGCTGAGAACACCGAAAACCTGCCACCCACACCATCAGGAACATGATAGATTTCCTGACAGCCCAGGGCACCCGCCAGGTCAAATAACTTGCCCGATGTGCCGGTTACTGGCACCACCAATTCGGCCAACTGGGCAGTATTCCCGCCACAAGACGCTCGCAACTGTTCCAACAAAACCCGAAAGGCGGCAGCCGTTTCAAGTGTCCCACCACTTTTGCTGATAACAGCGATTCCCCAACGGTCATTGATATCTTGCGCGGGACGACTCCGGCCCAGAACATCAAGCAAACCTTGCAGGGCGTCATTATCAACATTATTGCCTTCGTAACTTATTCGGGGCCGATTGCCGCGAATAGAACGGGGCAGTTCGTTGTGGTAAGGATGACAGCAAGCTTCCATCAGAGCGCGTGCTCCCATGTAAGAACCACCAATACCCAGTACCAATACGCGATCAACTTCGCTTGCGAGTCGGTCCGCAGTCGCTTGCAGACGTGCTACCTCGCTCTCGGTTCCTAGCTCCTGATATTCTGCCAGCAATCGGTTGGGCAATTTGTGAAAGCCTGCGTCAAGTGGTTGCTTATCAACTGGCACCTTATCACTCGATGTCCACAACTGGGCATCAGCAAGTACCTCGTCGCGAGCCGACCGCAATGGCTCCGCAAACTGCTCCAAATCTTGAGGCTCCAGGCCGTGCTCCTCTAGATAAACCCCACTGGCATCGTAGGTAATTATTTCGTTTGACATCAAACACTTTTCTGTAAGTTTGCTAACCAATCCAAGAATCCTATTTAATCCCATGATTCTATCCGTTGCTGGTCTATCCGTCATGCCCTCAACAATTGCAAGAAACAGGCACAACCCACCTTCCAGACCCTTGCCAGGCAGCCTCCAATCGTGACGATAAAAGGTTCGACCTACCCACCCACAAGCCTACTAACTCACCTACAGCCATGGACATGCACGATCTGACCCGCCAACTCCAAGTCAAGAATGACTCGAAGATAGTTATGCTCGTAGCGGATGGACTGGGCGGATTACCTCCACAACCTGGTGGCCAAACTGAGCTCGAAACGGCCTCAACCCCACATTTGGACGAGCTGGCAAGACAGGGTATTTGCGGCGGCAGCATCCCTGTCAAACCGGGCATCAGCCCTGGCAGTGGTCCCGGCCACCTGGGATTGTTCGGATACGATCCTTTGACCTACCTCATCGGGCGCGGCGCGCTAGAGGCAACGGGAATTGGCTTTGTGCTTCAAGAAGGCGATGTAGCCATTCGTTGCAATTTCTGCACCTTAGACGCCAATGGCAATATTACCGATCGACGCGCAGGACGCATTCCCACTGAACAAAGCGCTCCCCTGGCAATCAAACTCCGCGAAGTTTCGATCCCTGGTATCGAAGTGTTTGTCGAACCTGTAAAAGAACACCGTTTCGTGGTTGTTTTCCGCGGACCAGGACTAGGCGGTAACGTGGCAGACACAGACCCCCAAGCGACAGGGGTCCCTCCTCTGGCGCCACGCGCTACCGATAGCGACAGCGACAAGACCGCAGAGGTCGCTACCGAATTTGTGCGCCAAGCACGCAAGCTATTGGCAGACCAATCGCAGGCCAATGGTTGCACTCTCCGTGGTATATCTCCCAAACCGAACCCACCGAGCTATGAAGAAGTTTATGGTCTACGCGCCGCAGCCATAGCCGTCTACCCCATGTACAAAGGCTTGGCTCAATTGGTTGGCATGGATATTGTCGGCGAGGCACAAACGCTCGATGAACAAATGCAGGTACTCCAACAAAACTGGGACAAGTACGACTTCTTTTTCATTCACTTTAAGTACACCGATAGTACGGGCGAAGATGGCAACTTTGAAGCAAAAGTTCAGAAAACGGCCGAGGTCGACGCCTGTGTACCTCAGATTATGGCCTTGGGACCCGACGTCTTCATCTGCACGGGCGACCATAGCACGCCTGCCATGTTGGCCAGCCATAGTTGGCACCCGGTCCCCACACTGCTGTGGGCCAACAACTGCCGTACCGATCCCTGCCAATCATTTGGTGAAGCAGAATGCTTGCGAGGCGGTTTGGGACAATTTGAGGCCAAATACCTCATGCCCTTGGCACTCGCCAATGCAGGCCGCCTGGGCAAATTCGGGGCCTAACGCACCGGGAAACAAAGCTAAAACCATGAACTGGGCGTAAAATCAGTTTGCCTGCTCTTGAGCAGGCTCTGCTGGTTCTTTTTCTTCAGCAGGAGGTTTTTCCTGGCCATCGAGTGCTGCGAGCTCTTTCTGGATCTCTTCAAGTTGCTGTTTGACTTTTTCCTCGCTCTTGGTCGCCGCTTCTAATTGCTCTTTCAGATTTTTGGTTTCTTCTGAGGTCTGCTTCGCCTGCTCTTTCGCTATTTTCAACTGTTTTTCAAGTCGCTTCCGGGTAATGACAGGATGGTCAAAACCAAGGTTGGTCACTAATCCGGGGATCCTTTTCTCCAGGGCCATAGCCGCATCGTAAGAGACCTTTGTTTGCCACAGGTACAATTTTTGGAGATGCGGCAAACCTTCCAGATGCTTCAATCCAGCATCCGTAATCACAGTTCCATATAGATTGATGTATTGGAGTCCCTGGAGTCCTGAGAGCGGAGCCAAACCCGAGTCCGCTATCGAAGATTTTTCCAAGTGGAGCTGGCTAAGATTTGGCAACCGAGCCAACACCGCCAGGCCCTGGTCTGAGACTTGGGCGGTAGCCAGATTTAAGGCGTAAACCTGGGGGCCTACTGCTTCAAGTAATTGTAAATCAGCATCTGTGGCAGGTTCTTCGCACAATGCGAAAGAGACTTGCAATAGCGCGCTATTGGCAAAAAGCGGAGCGACTTGCGCTCCGGCTGCCGTTAACTTCTCAATCGCAGCAGCATCCGCGGGTCCCACTTCAGGCAATGGCAGTTGCTGGTGCTCAGGTTCTAATTTTTCTGCTGGCGAATTTTGCTCAGTACCCGCTGGCAAACTGACCTCTGAAGCCAGCGCAAAAATGGCCCCTTGTTCGATCCAGAGGCGTATGATTTCAATCTTCTCTTTGGCCAAGGGATCTGCCTTCTTAGGCATGATCTTCTTGTGGCCCGCAGGCAGAATGAGACGTTGATAAAGTTCGCTCTTGTCAGGAGTACCGGCAATAAGGAGATGCTCATCCTGTGCCTGCTTGGCCTGAATTACTTGAGGTGTGTGCAAACGCAATTTGCCCATACCTTTTTTTTCGCCGTGGCATTTGGTGCAATGCTCTTTAAATATTGGTAAAACTTGAGTAGTAAAGTCGATATCTGCTGCGTGGGATAGAGCCCCCCCAGAAAACAAGCAAAGCGAAGACCAAACTAGAAATAACTGCTTCATGTCAATTCCTCTAAGCGAATAGTGGAGTAGATTGTGCACCCTTAATTATAGCTGAACCATCTGGCCAATTCACACCCGTTTTTAATCTCCTCCACCAAGGAAACTCATACCTCATAGACTAGCTTGCCATATTCCTGGCTACGACTAATACGATCGGTGGCGTAGAGACCAGCGAGTACAAATTCGACACAGGAAGCTCGAACTGCCTCATTATTGCTGGCATTGACTTCAAAGGCCTTGTCCCAGACGGGCGGTACACGCTTGAGAAGCTGTGCGTAGTGCGATGATGGCAACATGTCACCGACTTCTATCTTGACCCCTTGGGAAAAAATCTGGGCAATTTCTGCCAGGCCGTGACGATCGACATATTCGAGAAACACTGTAGAAATCGCTTCTGCAATCACTGCGTCCAATACTTGCTGTTCGCTCATCTGGTGGGTGCCCATCAGGTCCAGTTCCAACTTGCCCAGGGACGAAGCGTAGAGGTGCCCCAAGTCGCTAATCCGAGGAACTGCCGGACTTTCGCTTAGCACTGCAGCCCGCTGTTTAGCACTGGCCAACATGGTCCGATAATTGGCAATCGACAGGCGGGCACTCACTCCCGATTCATGGTCGACGTACTTCGAGTTGCGCGCCGCTCTGCTAATTTCTTCAATCAGCTCCTTCATAAAATAAGGCACAACCACAGCAAGCGATTCGCTCATTGCATCTCGCCCCTCGCCAACCACTGGCTTGGTGGCATCTCCGTTACCCCCGCCTACTTCTTGCTCCAGGATTTGGATACCCAGATCCCGCTCCAGTGGATAGTGCGTCTGAATCATGGATCCGATTCGGTCCTTGAGCTGAGGAATCACTTTACCACTCCGGTTGTAAGTCGCCGGATTGGCACTAAATAGAATCAGCACATCAATATCGAATTTGATGGGATAACCACGAATCTGCACATCGCGTTCTTCAAGAATATTAAACAAACCAACCTGGACTAGTTCGTCGAGTTCGGGCAGTTCATTCATCGCAAAAATACCGCGGTGCATGCGAGGTATTAACCCAAAATGCAAAGCATCTTCCGCACTCATGCTTACACCCGCAGCAAGTTGGGACGGATCAATTTCGCCAATGATGTCGGCAAATTTTGTGCCCGGCGAAAGTCGCTCAGCGTAGCGTTGATCACGTGGCCACCAGGCAATGGGTATGTCTTCAGCAGACCGCTCCCTGACTAGTTCGCGTCCTCGACGCGTGATGGGAGCCAGCGGATCGTCGTGAACAGGTATGGCAGGATCTGCCAAATAAGGAATCTCTTCATCTAAAAAAGTAGAGATCAACCGCATCAGTCGACTTTTGGCCTGTCCCTTCTCTCCCAAAAAAAGCATGTCATGCTGGGCAAGCATGGCCAAGTTCAACTCAGGAACAACCGTATTGTCGTATCCAATAATTCCCGGATACAACTCTTCGCCTGCCTGCAATCGTCGCAAAAAATTATCATGGATTTCTTGCTTCACACTTTTGGATGCCCAGCCTTCTTCCAGCAATTCGGCCAGATTGGCAGGACGATTACGGGTTGAGGGAATTAGGGCCATGACAATCTCACAAAAACGTAGTATCCGAATCGCCGTATTGTATCCAAGACAAGATCTATTCGCTTCATCCTCTGCCAGCACTCAACCCTAGCCCAAATCTTTACCCATGAGCAGCAGCAGCAGTAGGCCGGACCGCTCCTTGATCCGGCCTACGTTGTGTGAAGACCTTGGAGTACTTCAGCTGAGCCTCCCACCATTGTACCGCGCCAAATCCCTGTAGGGATGAATGGCTTAGGGAGAATCGATCGTTTCTAGAAACACTCCGGGCTATTACATACGAATTCATTCATCCGTCACACATCCTTCGCTGGCGCTTTTCACATTTTTGATGTATTTATAAAGTGTTCCCCGAGTGGCCTTATAAGGTGGGGCTTGCCACGCATCCCGACGACTCTGCCATTCTTCCTCAGTAAGTTCAACGTTGATCGAATTCGTCTCCGCATCGATTACAATTGTATCCCCCGTTTGAACCAATGCGATGGGACCGCCAACTTGCGCTTCGGGTGCGACATGTCCTACGATAAAACCGTGTGAGCCACCACTGAAACGCCCATCGGTCAGCAGTGCCACATGACTACCGAGGCCTGCTCCCATAATCGCGCTGGTTGGTGTCAGCATCTCTGGCATGCCTGGTCCTCCTTGAGGACCTTCGTAGCGGATAATAACTACGTCGCCCTTCTTGATATTGTCTTGCTCCAAAGCTGCCAGCATGTCTTCTTCCGAATCAAACACATTCGCGGGCCCGCTGAAGATCAGACCTTCTTTGCCCGTAATCTTGGCAACTGCGCCGGCAGGGCAAAAATTCCCCCGCATGATGCGAATGTGACCGGTCGCTTTGATGGGATTGGAGAGCGGTCGCACGATCTCCTGTCCTTTCTCAAGTCCAGGCAATTCCGATAAATTTTCGGCAACTGTCTTGCCAGTCACCGTCAAACAATCGCCATGCAATAGCCCTTCGTCCAGAAGCATTTTCATAACCGCCGGCGTCCCCCCCACACCATGCAATTCTTCCTGGACGTACCGTCCACTCGGTTTCAGGTCGGCCAGCAGAGGAATACGGTCGCTTACGGATTGAAAATCATCAATCGTCAGCGGAACCTCAACACTACGGGCTATTGCCAGCAAATGCAATACGGCGTTAGTCGATCCGCCCACCACCATCAGAAGCACAAGCGCGTTTTCAAAAGCTTCGCGAGTCATAATGTCACGCGGCTTGATATCGTTCTCCAAACAAATCTTCATCGCTTCGCCTGCCCGCAGGCATTCGGTCAGCTTATCCGGGTCTTCAGCAGGTATCGACGAACTGTAGGGCAGTGACATGCCCAATGCCTCAATGGTTGAAGCCATCGTGTTGGCAGTGTACATGCCACCACATGCACCGGCACCTGGACAACTAACACGGACAATTTCCTGGCGTTCCTCCTCGCTTATTTTGCCGGCTAAAAACTCACCATAGCATTGAAAGGCACTCACGATATCGCGTTTTTGGTCGCCCGGCTTCCCATTTTCATCCGCAAAATGCGTAAACCCCGGTTTGATCGTGCCACCATAGATCATGATGCCAGGACGATTCAATCGCCCCATGGCCATAATGCATCCAGGCATATTCTTGTCGCAACCTGGCAGGCTGATGCAGCCATCGTACCACTGAGCGCTCATTACTGTTTCGATTGAGTCCGCAATCAAATCTCGCGATTGCAACGAAAAACTCATGCCATCGGTACCCATCGAAATTCCATCGGAAACGCCAACTGTATTGAATCGCATCCCCACCAGACCTGCAGCCACCACACCTTCTTTTACTTTGGCTGCCAGATCAAGCAGGTGCATATTGCACGGATTCCCCTCGTACCAAACACTGGCAATCCCAATTTGCGGCTTTTGCATATCTTCATCGGTGAACCCCGTTGCATAGAGCATGGCTTGCGAGCCACCTTGAGATTTGGGTTGGGTGATTTGACGACTGTATTTATTTGGCTCAGACAACGGACTCAATCCTCTGCGAATGTGGGTAGTGAAGGAAGTTGGGCTAACGGAAAAACGTATTGTACCCAACAACAGAAAATGACCAATGACCCATCCCCCGGTTCACCAGGAACGGTGATTTTAGGACTCGCTACACGACGATTGAGCCAAGCCGAATCTTCTGCCCCCTCCAGACGGCAAAATCGGAAATTTTGGCGTCTCCCCTGAGGGCACAGCCGTCCTGTAGGCGGTTCGCGAACTACATTTGAAATAGCCCCACAATCGCATTCCTCAGGCCGAATCTCCATGCTAACCGCCACACCGCTTCCCCAGGACTCATCCCCAGCTGTCAATCCAACAGAAGTGATGCTGGCTGATGGTTCGACGTATTCGCTTGCAAAAATGGACTCGACCGAACTGCACCAAGTTACAGTTTGAGCAAGAGCAACAATTTGCGCGTGCCATCTGCACAATGCCCAAGGGCAGCGAAAAACGTGCCCAGGTCACGAGTCGGGCCTACGATACGGTTTGCACGATACTGGCCGCCCAGCAAAAGGATGACAGTCCTTTGGTGATGGGCCTCGATAAACGCTATGTTCGTTTAGTGCTCGAATTACTCCATAGACAAATCAACCTGGGGTTTGGTCAACCTAGGCTCTTTGAAATTGGATTCGGCAGTGGGGCCATGCTCAAAGACGTAAGCGACCATGGCTTTTCGGTCAGTGGACTGGAAATCTCTCCCGCAATGCACGATGCTGCCTTAGAAATATTGGGCAACAAATTTGAAGATCGATTGATCCTGGGAGACTTGCTGCAGATCGAGAAAAATGCCTTACCCGGAAGACCCAGTCTGGCGTACTGGAACGATGTCTTTGAACACATCTGTCCGGATGAAATATCGGACTACCTCACAAAAATCTATGAGCTCCTGGTTCCGGGAGGCTCGCTGGTCACCATCACGCCCAATTGGCTGTTGCGTCCTTCCGATGTCACGGGTGATTTTTGTCCTCCCCGTACCGAGGCCCGTGGCCTGCACTTAAAAGAATATCGCCTGGCTGAAGTGAGTGCTTTGTTAAAGCAAGCTGGCTTCAAACAATTGGACCGCCTGCCCGTTCGCTATACGGACCTGCTATGTCGGGGTTGGGGCATATCCTGCACCATCGCGACCAAGTAGCATCACAGGTTCGCCCCCATGTTAAGCTGCCATGGCACGTCGTGGTGCTTTGACAACCCGGCCTTCAAAGTCTGTCATACGGGCCAAACCCATCTTGGCGACGGCCAGACTTTTCAAATCTCGTGACGGCTCCTGGGTCAGAGTCTCTGGCCACTGCCAGACTGTGACTTCAGGTACAAGACCCACACGAATTCCTTGACGGTGAGCCCGCACAAAAAACTCTTCTTGCTCATCCTGCTCGAGCTGTTGGTCCCAACCGCCCAGAGCACGCACCTTACTGGTACGTGCTACAAAAAAAGGCGNCACAAAATCGCACCAATGAAAGCCCTCACCCGGTCNGCGCGAACCGTGTGTCAAGGTAAGCTGGTCTCCAGNAATTTCCATTAAACCGTGCCCAGGAGCAGGGCGACGACTTACAAAAAACCAAAGCCTGCGCTGGCAGGCGATGAGGTCTCCGGCCGCAATATCGAGCTTGTCTGACGAAACCAGACTGAGCAAATCCACCACCGAAGAGTCGTTCGCAAGCTCGCAACAATCATTGATTAACAGAAAGTAGGGGGTACGCACACGTGCCAGTAAAGCGTTGTATCCGGCACTGCGGCCCGCACCTACAGACAGCCGAATCGAATCGACATCGCGTTGCGCTTTGGCAGATTGGCCGCTAGCATCAGCAACCATAATATGTATCTCTGGATAACTACGACGCAGGCTACGCACCAGTCGGTTAACCGACTGGGGCTGATTGGCAGTACTGATAATAGCTGTAAGTTGCGATAGCTCGGTAGTCGACACGGTAAATCCTGGCCATAGATCAAAAGAAGGGGGCATCCTTGAATGAATCGCCCTTCCCAAGTGCAGATATTCAAGGAAGATTCCCGCGCCATTGCGCTTGCATCCACTTCCGCCAAAGCGCCGACAACGCAATTCTTTCGCACATTACCTCGACTACCAAGAGCTAGCATAGAAATTGCTCATGACTCTTCCCCGCATGACCTAATCCGGGAGTTTTGTTGACTTGCTGCGGACTTGGCCTACTTCGTTCGATCTTTATTAGATCCTGTTCTGAATGGATCCATTTGTTTTCCCAATTCCAATTTCTGCAAACGCTCGGCAGAGGAGGGGGNAGGCCCCAGCGAAAGATGGAGCCTCAACTCACGAGGCTCAAAGATCATTGTCTGCAGGGTGAGCTCACCTTGGTGGGCTGCATGCAGGCCTTGTTGAATCGAAGCAATGTCCAACTTGGGTTGCTTGGCGGCGCCAAGCAGACTGTTATAGCGGCTACACTCTTTGTTAACACATAAGCCTTCGGTCCTAAAATGGTTCGTGCAAGGCAAGAGGCCAGCGACAGACTCCCGCACGGCGACTCCATTAGGAGTAATCTCAAAAATCATCCCTCGATCGCGATCGCAAACTGCCAGGTTCAGATACGTGGTTGCTTGTGTGTTTTCTAGAAGTCGTCTGGCTTCTGTGACTGTCGTGCATTGCTCCAGGATTTGACGAAACACAAATATCTGGGGTACGCCACGGAGATCCAACCTGGGCGAATCATCTGCAGTTTTGTAAACGTCGAGTACTGCCAGCGCCAAACCCGCATCGTTCATTCCAGAAACGACACCAATCAATCCAGGATAACCTATCGAGACAAAGGCATGCTGATTCAAAGGATGGTAAACCATCACAATGCCATAGCGATCGAGCAAGCCCAAGCTCGGAAAATCGAAATTGCGTCCGAATAATGGACCGCCGGACGCACTACGCTCAGGTTCGACCACGAGTACGGAGCAGCCCATCTGTCGCAACTCAAGTATGGNATTCGCCACATTCATGGCATCGCCATTCAGACCAGCCCCTTTCACCATGGCGTCCAACTCTTCACGAAACCGCTCTGGGACTTGCTGGAGCATCTTCTTGCTGGCCTGAACAGCCGCTGGCCACTGATCGGCCAACCCCAGCACGGCAAACATCTTCTCTGGGTATTGATGAAGCGGAGCAGAAGACTTGGCAATCAGAGCAGCATGTTGCTCGCCAATTTCTTGCGGAGTACCAGCAAACAGGGCAATGGGCACATGCCCTGAGTACTGAAGTTTGCCATGGCCATGCTGACCAGGCTTAAAAAGCAACTCCTTGCCAGAAGTTTCCGGGACCAGCGTGGTGATCAGCACCAGGCAGCATACCCAACGCAAACATCCTGCCCTGTACAGACCCAGCATCGAATCCATCGAAAAATCCTTCTGTCCTGCCTGACAAGGCACTAAGACCGTAGCTTTCTAGACAACATCCCTGCCCAACACTTGCATTTAGAGATAGGTGTTGATCAGATTCTCAATCATCTCCTGCCGCCCACTCGTGTTGGTTGCCGCTTCTCCCTTATCAAGCATGATTTTTTCTAGCGATGAAAAAGAATGACTTCCCGCTTCGATTTCAGCGCCCAGGCCAGTGTCCCAACTTGAGTAACGCTCGCTGACAATACCTTCGAGGCGGCCATCGGCTCGGATGGCGGCAGCAATCTTCAGGCCGCGGGCGAAGGCGTCCATTCCTCCAATATGGGCATAGAAAAGGTCCATGGGTTCAAAGCTTTCGCGACGCACTTTGGCATCAAAATTAACCCCGCCTGTGGTCAAACCGCCATACTTCAAGAGGGTGTGCATGCATTGCGTCGTGAGATAAATATCAGTCGGAAACTGATCCGTATCCCAACCCAACAGCATATCGCCCGTATTGGCATCGATCGAACCCAGCGCGCCGGCGGCTCCGGCCACATCGATTTCATGCTGCATGCTATGCCCAGCCAGAGTGGCATGATTTGTTTCTAGATTGAGCTTGAGGTGATCCAGCAAATCATACTGCCTGAGAAAATTGAGACAGGCTGCTGCATCGCTATCGTATTGATGTTTGGTTGGTTCTTTGGGTTTGGGCTCGATATAAAACTGCCCGGTAAAGCCAATCTCCTTGGCATAGTCAACAGCCATGTGCAGAAATTGGCCCAAGTGATCCAACTCACGACGCAAGTCGGTGTTCCACAAATTCTGGTATCCTTCGCGACCACCCCAAAAAGTGTATCCTTCTCCACCCAACTCAAGTGTTACCTCCATGGTCTTTTTTACTTGAGCCGCTGCGAAGGCAAACGCTTCGCTATTCGGACTGGTGGCTGCCCCGTGCATATAGCGCGGATTGCTAAACAGATTGGAAGTGCCCCACAGCAATTTGATTCCAGTACGCTGCTGCTCTTCTTTGAGCACACCTACCACAGCATCAAAATTTTTATTCGATTCGGCCAGAGTCGCACCTTCGGGCGCAACATCTCGATCGTGAAAGNCATAGTAGGGCGCGCCCAGTTTTTCGATAAACTCAAAGGCCACACGGGCTCGGTTTTGGGCATTTTCTACAGAATCGGTCCCGTCTTCCCAAGGCCGGACTGCCGTGCCAGGACCAAACGGATCCGCCCCCTGACCTCGAAACGTATGCCAGTAAACCACGCTAAATCGCAAATGGTCGCGCATCGACTTACCAGCAACCATTTCGTCCGCATCGTAGTAGCGAAAGGCGAGTGGATTTTTGCTCTGGGGTCCTTCGAAGGGAATTTTATCGATCTCGGGAAATGCCGTCATCTATTACGCCTTGCCTTTCTAAACCGGGGGGNGATTCAGCACTGCCACTACAGGAACAACTACAAGATCGCCAATCCTATGCAGTTCTTCCAGCTTGATTGAAAGCATTCCTGAGCGGCTGAATGAAGGGATTTTACACTGAACCCAATGCGATGAAAGCGCCAAATAGTGGACAATCGAAGNCGTACCCGTTAGAANCGAGGCTCTTGGGGGTTCCTTTTCTTACTCGAGTCGTTGCTCGGCACTGCTCTGCTNCCAGTTTCTCCAGTTTTAACGACACGATCTTACTTGCTGTTCCCTAATTACTCAGAAAAATCCAGAAAACTGATACCGCATTTTCTTGCATTGCATGCTCTCAAACTCCAACAAGGCATTGGATCAGGCGAATACCAATCGCATTACCCCGCTTGATCGCAACGCATGCATACTGCATCGAAGATGCCACGGCTGTGTCAGTCGCCACCAGCCATGTACGAATGTACTTCAATGTCGGGTCCGTCGATTTCGATCTCTATGGCGATGAATCGCCATTGCAGGTAGCAAATTTCCTGGGATATGTGAACGACCCTGCCAACAACTACAACCGCACCTGGATACACCGTTCCTTTTGTTGCACCAACGTGCACTTTCTTCAAGGAGGTGAATACTACCTCCACAAACCGGGAGATAGTGCACCAAACGAGAATCAAATTATTTCAGGCAGTNCGGTGCCCAATGAATACGATCCTAGCAATGGATTGACGAACTCTCCAGGCACTCTTGCTGCAGCTCGAACATCTGATTTGGACAGTGCGACCAACGGATGGTTTATCAACAGGTCCGACAACACCATTCCATTCCCCAACTACACCGTGTTTGGACAAACGACACGCGGATTTAACGTGGTCAAATTTATTTCATCTGCGCCTACCAATAACCCCTACTTATCCTCTTATGGATTTAATACGGCTCCTGTTTATAACAATTCCTACGTTTATCTATTGCAAGTCGTCGAACGCTCCCTTCTCGATGGCGACTTTGACTCTAGCGGCAACGTTGGTGCAAGCGATCTGCTCATCTGGGAAACCGATTACAACCGCATGACTCTGGCTGGACCGAACCTCAATGGAGACCAAGAGATTGATAGCAATGATCTCAGCAACTGGAATACAGGCTATGGCAACTTTTCTGGAACAACTACTTTCGCTGACTTTGTTGATGGTGATGCAAATCGTGATGGTGTGGTTGACGGTTTTGATTTTCTTTTTTGGCAGGATGCGAGTGGCAAGACAACAGACGTGTCTGCTGATGCCGACGGGAATTACGTAGTGGCCGGCCCGGATTATTTAGATTGGCAACGCAACTTTGGTATAACCCTTTCCGCATCTTCCAGATATCAATTCCGGAGCCATTCTCGCTTGTTTTATTCGGTCTTGTCAGCCCACTTTTGATAGCGAGCCGCATCTCGTTTTAAGGAACGCATACGCCAGATCTACCGTGGATGAGGTTTTTTCGAAACACAGCTGAGTCTTTACGATTGCAGAACCGTCCGATTCTAGGACATGTGCGGCTTTTGCTACGGTCCATTTGTTGGACAAGATTACACAGGGAACTAAAATAGAACTTAGGCGGTTCCTCTCAAATCGCCTGCGGAACAGACTCGCGGAACAGACTCGCGGAACAGACTCGCGGAACAGACTCGCGGAACAGACTCGCGGAACAGACT
>PATG01000034.1 GCA_002713555.1 Planctomycetaceae bacterium | reverse complement strand
AGGTCGAGCGTGTCTGGCACTTCGGCGACGTAGCGATCACCCACGAGCGGCGGGAACTCGGGTGAAACCGTGACATCATCGTCGGCAGCACCGCATGCAAACGGGATCAAACAACCGGCGACAGTCGCGGCCAGCGTCATGAAGGGCCGTGTCACGTACGCATTCATGTGCTTAGACCATTGAGTTGTAATTGAAGGGTGTGTGAAGCGATAGCGTAACGCACCATTATCCCAAGAAGTATATGGTGCGTTACTAGTTTCCGCCAGTCTACAGGGAAGAATCCCTTATTCAAGGTGAGCACGGGCAAATATCCAGGCTATGGGACGACAATTGGACGCCTTCCTAGTACACTACTACTCCTGTCAACCATGTGCATTGCGATACAAAAGTTTTTGGACCCTGCGATGAATCAACGCACAGCTTTTACGACCGTCACTATCTGCCTTGCGACGTTGGTGTTCTTGGAAACTTTCACCCAGGCTCAACCAACATCTCCGAGGCCGATTGTCTCCAGGACGGGCGGAGTGCCGGTCTACTCTTACGGAGAATTCAATGTCTATGGCGTGAGTCCGACATACGATCCCTCGGTAGTGATTCAAGCAGCGAATAGAAATCCGTGGCGATCCATTCGGCCGAAGAAGTCCTGGGAGATTAAGAGCAACCTGCTGGGGCTGACGCCTACCCGATCTCCAAGTAGTCATGCACCGGAGCTGGAGATCTTCCATCCCATCCACCTGATCGACGACGATCCCACTACCTACGGCTTCGCTGGAAGACCTGTTGGTGATCCGTCGATTACCAAGTCCTGGATTCGTATTGATTTACCTAGACCCATGGTAGTTTCCTCCGTGGGTATGGGCGGAAAGCCGCCTGCCAATTTCGAAATACGGGCCTTCCACTGGGACTTGTGGCAACGCGAAGTAGGAGCTGGAGCAAACGACGAACAGAAACGATGGACGACTGTTTACCAGCGAAACCAGAATGAACCGCAGACGCCCTCTTCTCCAGATCGTGTGGGCCCTGCTCCGGCGGGTCCGAATGTTTATTACGAGCCGCAAACAGAACAGAGACCATCGGGACAAGCAATCACCGTCTATCGATTCACCCCTGTGACGACGCGCGAGATCTGGCTGACCGCCAGCGACGACTTTGAGCTGAATGCACTGGAAGTCTATGACGAAGCGGGGCAAAACGTGGCGCTCATCTCTCGTGGTTGTGGTGCCACGGTTTCGTCCACTCAGCATCTCTTCTGGGTGGACGAAGCGACGCACCGCGGCCTGTGGCAGATGCAGTACGACATGGGCATCAAATGGTTGCGATTGAGTTACTACTTGACGCCGCTGATTTGGACCTTTGTGGAACGAGAACCGGGCGTCTACACGATTGACCCTTACCTGGACGCCCTGGTCACCGAAGCCTGCGAGAACGGTATGGAAGTCACTCTCACGTTGGGCCCCCCCGATCACAAGCTTTATCAAGGCGAACCTGACACCATCGAAGCGTTTTGCAACTACACCCGCTTCATGGTTAATCACTTCCGGGGAAGGGTGCAATACTACGAAATATTTAATGAGTTCTACAATCAAGATACCTACGGTCCAGGCAAACCGGGGCCGGTGGAAGAAGAGTCGAGCAGATATGCCCGCTTGGCCGTGCCCGCGGCAAAAGTCATTCGCGAAACAGACCCTCAGGCCAAAATTGCCCTGTGCGGTCCGTGCCCCCTGGTTGCCGATTTCATTCTAGGCGCATTGAAAAAGGGGATGGCCGAATATGCCGATGTCCTAACCTGGCATCCTTATTCGTTTCCCAGTGATACCAACGATGACTATCCCCCCGAGGCCTTGGATCGCCCCCGTCATGTTTGGGCTTCTGCAGAAATCCAAACCTACGCCGATGCCGTCCGTTATTTGCGCAAGGAGGCGGCCAAAGTCGGTTTTCGGGGAGAACTTTGGGCTAATGAAACGGGCGCCTACGCGATTCATCGCAGTCGTACTTCCAATTTGATTGCTGCCAAGTATCTCGCGCGCTCGGCGATTCTTCACACCTCGCTCAACGTGCCCATGTTCTGGAACGAAACGACGTCGCTGTTGCGCCCCGCCTGGCAGCCGTTCTTTGCCAACCATGGCACGCAGATGAAGCCCTCCCACTCTTACTACATGCTGCGAACACTTGGCACGGTGCTCGATAGTGCCCGGGCGGAAAAGGTTTCTTTTGAAATCGATTCGAAAAACGAATTGCTACAGCAGCACGCTTTTTCGTTACCGCAGGGAAACAAGCTCTTGGCGGTATGGATTGCCGAACCTTCTCGCAAGAAACGATTGGACAATTACCCTGGGATGAAGGCAACGATGACCATCTCGGCTGATCAGCCGGAAAAGATTGTCGGCATCGATCTTTTGAATGGCAGAGAGCAAGACTTGGCTTTCACGGTTGAGGGCAGTCAGCTTGTCGTGCCCAGCCTTGTCATCAAGGATTATCCGTTGCTGTTTCGATTGGAGTATTAGCGGCCGTTTGACTTCCGTCCGAGGGGTCCGATCAGTAAAAACGATCGATTCTGATCATTCCATGCAGCTCTGGTGACAACAGCTATTACAAGATATTTTCTTGCTAAACGGGTATTTCAGGTTTATACTGTACGATGGCATTTTCTAGTCTCAGCCATTTTCTAGTCTCAGACATTTNCTAGTCTCAGACAATCTCATTTTCTAGTCATTGATCGATGAAAGGGGAGTACCAATGAAGAAGTCATTATTGTTTTGTTGTTCTGCCATCTTTACTATTGCGTTTGCCTCAACCGCGGACGCTGGGGTGCTGGCTTCGTGGAGGTTCGAGAATAACTTAAACGACTCCTCCGGCAACGGCCGCACGATGAGGCCCAACCCCAAGAACTACGACACCGGCCTGATCGGTCAGGCCCTAGATATTGATGGCANCGGTCCGAACACCATCGAACAAGGGTCAGACGCTTCATCGATTGACGATAATGCATTCGACTTTGGCGCTGGCGACTTCACGATTTCGCTCTGGGCCTTTTTCAATGACCTTTCTGGTGAGCAGAACCTCATCGAAAAGTTCCAAAATCCTGGCGGGCCTGGCTGGACGCTCTATAAGAAGGGCGGCCCTGCTGATCAAATCGAATGGTACGGGCAAGGGGTAGGCGCTGTTACTGGTAATACCATAGGTATCTCTGCCGGTACCTGGCACCATATCGTCCTCCGGCGCGACGCAACGAATATCGAATTGATCATCGATACGGCTCAGGACGGCGCGTCCTTAGCCCACGGCGGCGCGGCGATTACCGACAGTGGCAACGCGTTGGGGATTGGTTTCCGAAGGGGTGGATCCAACTTCATGAACGGTTCGATCGATGAAGTCGTCGTCTGGGACGAAGCGTTAAGTAACGCGCAGATCACAGCTCTCTATAACAACGGCAATGGCACTGCGGTTCCCGAGCCGACTTCGTTAGTGATCCTGAGTATTGGTTCAGTAGCTGTGCTGCTAAGGAGAAGCCGAGCCTGAATGCTGAAGTGAGCTGAGTCGGATTTCACCTGTAAAAACACAAGGAAAAGCAATATGAGAATCCAACTGATTGTTGGAATCGTGGGCGGTATAGTCTTTTTCGCCTGCGAATCAACATTTGCCCAATACTCTCCAGCAACATTTGGCCACGAGTTAATTCAGTCCAATACCCGTAGTTATGTGTCGCTGGATGTAGGCGAGGCCGATAGCAACGTAGCCGGCGTGGAATTGTACGTCGGCTGGCGCGATATCGACGGTAGCGGCATCGGTCCCGATCCCACCGCTGGAGGCGGTGTGGATCAGTGGGAGCGCACCGGGACGAACGCGTGGACCGGTCGATTTATAGATTCGGCCCCCTCCTACCGAGTTGAAGATGTCAAAGTCGGCCAGGTAGGCGCCGATGTAGGCCCTGGCCTGTATGTTTCCCGGAATCGCTTCTTGCACCGTTATATTGAAGGTGGCGGTATCCACAGTGGCAACGGGATCAATGTGCCGGTCCCTCAAGATCAATCCGGCGTAGAACGGGTTTATCGTCGCATGGCGATTGGTGACATTGATTCGGTCAAATCGGGCAACGAACTCTATTTCACCACCTCCGTGACATCGAATGGCGTCGAGCAGTACCATTCGGACTTTCCAGATTGGGGATGGAGTCAACCTGGGGGTCCGCAAGGCTTTTTTACGGCCGTTGGTGTAGAAGGTGGTTACGCTGATGGGCAGGGCACCGAATTTGGGTCCTATGATCTCGAGATCGGCGATTTCGATACGACCCGTCCTGGTAATGAGCTGCTTACGAGCAAACGGGAAGGCTTTTCGTATTTCTTTGAAGATCAAGGCAGCCCGGGCAATTTTGCCCCGGGAATCGGTATCGAAAATCAGCAGCGTGACTATTACGCCGCTGGCATTGGCGACGTCGATGCGACGGAACCTGGACTCGAGGTATTGTATCTCTCCAATCGAGATCCAGAGGGTTCGGATTTCAGCGACATGTCGTATTTCAATGTCAGCAGTGGCGCGCCAGGAGTTGGTGTCGATATCAGGCCCGGTTCCGAGCGGCGCGGGTTCGAGGTGAAAGCCGGCGATCTGAACAACGACGGTGTGGATGAAATCATCGTTGCCGCCGGTACTGAAACTGGTGGAGTTGCTGACAACCTGCTGGGTATTTTTTACCTGGACAACACCAGTACCTGGCAACTCCAGGCGCTAGCAAATAACGTACAGTTTTACGATATCGCTTTATACGACATCGACAGCAATGGTTTCCTGGATATCATGTACGGAAATGACGGCAGTTTGGGTGTGTTCTTGAATCCCGGAACTTCGGCTTTAACGCCCGGTGATTTCGACGGCGACGGCGACGTGGATGGAGACGATTTCCTCGAGTGGCAGCGCACCGATGGCACCCCAACGGGTCTGTCCAACTGGCAAACAAATTATGGTACCGGTACCTTGGCAGCTGGAACTAGCATTGTNCCGGAGCCTTCAACTCTGATGCTGCTCATGACGGTGGCGGTTGTTGGCGGCCTGCGAAGGCAGCGATGCATGTGAGGACGACCTGAGAAGGTATATGTCTCAGGATTCATGACACGGATAGACATTCATCCACCACCCCGGTGGCAACATCCGGCTATGACCTAAGTTTTGGGCGACCTAAGTTTGGGCGACCTAAGTTTTGGGCGACCTAAGTTTTAGGCGATGGGGCAGTGGCTGGATTCCATCGGGGCGCGACTGGCAGGATGTAGTGGAACAGGAGGAATAGTCGGTTTAGCATGCTGTCAAATAGGATTCGTGGTTTTACGCTTGTCGAACTACTAGTGGTGATTGCCATCATTGGCATCCTAGTGGCACTGTTATTGCCCGCCGTTCAGGCGGCCCGCGAAGCGGCTCGCAGGGTTCAGTGCACAAATAACCTGAAGCAATTCGGACTCGCATTGCAAAATTATCACTCCGCACGCGGCTCGTTTCCACCCGGCAACGTCGTCGACGCCGCACCGGGAGGCGCAGCTCCCCGGCGCAACCTCCGTCCCGAATGGCCCTATTTGATCGTCCATCTGTTCGCACATTTGGAGCGTCCTGCCCTGGCGGCCATCGTTGATGAACTGCTCGGCCGTCCTCACCTGCTGCCTTGGTTTAGCAACAGTGCCGACGATTGGCCCGCCGGCATCGAAACGGCCCCGGTGGACGTGTTCTTCTGTCCTAGTGACGGACTTGGTGGAGTCCGAATTGCTCCAGGCAGCCTCCCAGCTGCTCCTTATGCAACGAACTCGGTGTCGTTATTCAAGTCGAACTACTTGGGACTGTTTTCCGGTGACGACGTGAGCTTCGTAGATCGTGAAATCGTACTGCAGGGAATCTATTCTACCCCCCTCCCCGCTGACGCCGACGAGCTGAGCCGCAAACAAGCCGTGTTCGGCGTGAACCGAGGGGCAAGTTTCAAGCAGATCACAGACGGTGCCAGCTCGACCATTGCCGTCGTTGAATACCTGACCGGAACCCAGGAGGACTTGCGGGGCTGGTTTTGGACATCGCAAGCTGGGGCTTCGCTGATCTTCACGAAAAACACACCCAACTCATCCGCTCACGATGTCCTCATCGGACCGGCGGGCGAATGGTGCAATCCTCAAACCAATCTACCAGCCCANAACTTGCCGTGCATTGGTGGCGGACCCCAAACCGCTGCCTCCAGAAGTCAGCATCCAGGTGGTGTGAACACGCTGATGTGCGATGGCAGCGTGCACTTCACTAACGACAGCATTGATCGGACAATCTGGCAGGCCCTCGGCACGATACAAGGTGATGAAGTCGCTCAGCTTCCTTAACGTCGAGTTCTCACACGAACCCGCTCCCTCCAAAAGACCGCTATGACCCGACGCATCCGTCCTACAACTTCCTGGTGCAAGTGCCTGGTGCTGACCGTTTATCCATTCCTGATTGGTTGTGGAACTGCTTACGACGGTCCTCCGCGAGGTGCTGCACACGGAAAGATTACGATCGGAGGTGAGCCGCTCGAATACGGGGCCATCAACTTCTATCCGACCGAGGGAACACAAGGACCGACTGCGGGTGCGGAAATCAAGGACGGTCGGTACGAGCTACCCGAAGTGAAGGGGCCGGTCGTTGGCCGACAACGCGTCGAAATCACGGGGTCCAAAAGTACTGGCAAAACGACCCGAATTTCCACAGGGCAAGAGATACCCGAAATGGTTCCCGTGGTGCCTCCCGAATATAACACCAACTCCGAACTAATTCGCGACATTGTGTCGGGAGACAACGCGTTGGACTTTACCCTCTAGGCATCGACGTTCCGCCAATCAACTTGGGACTTCACCGATTAGCTCAGGGCATTCACTTCCGCCGATCCATTCCAGAAATGCGGGGATCGACTGGTGTGTTATTCGCGAGGCCACAAAGACCAGAGACCTTTTTTTCCAGATACAAGTCTTTCTATTGTGGGTTCCCAGTGNCTGCACTTCAGGACCTACCTCCACGCAGCGAGTGGTAAGGCTAGCCAAGCGTGGTCCTTCGACTGTCTCGACTTCGCCTCCCGTCACAATTTCCTGCGAACTTTGGACACCCGTTATCCCTCTGTCCGCCCCAAGTGTTTCGCAGTCGGACGCGAATAAAATGCACTTGCCAGGCAACTTCGCAAACGCCTGCCAGCAGTGCGCTGGCACCACGCGCGGCAGCGCAACGACAACCACGGCGTAGCGCTGGAGTTCAATCCAATTGAGCTCCGTCAGCGAGCGCGTCTCGATGGGATCGTAATGTGACTTAAACCTTGCGGACAACTCTGATAGCGTTCCAGCGAAGAGCCGGTCAAGACAGTCCTCCCTGCCAAATCCGTTGAGGCTCCGGACCTGGTAGTCACGCACGGCGACAACACCTGCTTTGATTTGTTGCGGAGTTCGATTCTGAAACTCTTGGTTCAGCCCACGCGACAGCTCCCATGACTTGCGGTTACCAATCGGAAAAGTTGCGACTGTGCCAATCGGAGGTCGCTCGAGGTTGCCGTAGCCCAGATACATGATTCTCGTCGGCTCATGCTCTACGTGTTGTTTGTAAATCAGCTCAAGGTGCTCAGGCTTGGGATTATGTGCCTCGTGTCCCTGCATCCATGGCATCAGCTCTTTGCCGTGGCGGCGAGCAACGCCCGCAACGTAGCCCATATCGCTAGGTATGTGTCCACCGTTATAGCCACGGTCGTTGGCCGGATAGGGATCGGCACAAACAATATCCAGCTCGCGTGCGGCCATATCGAGCGACGTGCCGCCGAGGTCGTTGCCACAGTAGAAACTATTGCAGCGCGTGATGTTTCGCCAGATCTTGAGCGAGCCGAGATTCTCGTCCCGTAGTGTTTGCTTGGTTGTTCGCAGAAGACCCGCGCACGCGCTATGCAGCGACCACATCCAGTCGGCATACGCTTTCTCGCCAAAGGCTTCGGGATATCCCCAATGGCGGGGATACACATCGTTCGGATTCAATTTTTTGAATGCCGCAATCGCTTCGTCAGAATAATCCCACAACGGCACCGACTGGGCTGGATTGGCAGGTCCATTTGGTACGGTTTGAAAGTAATCTTCATCACCAACACGAATANCCTTNACGACATCGTCAGGAAACGTTCCGCCGTTCGCTTCGCTCCATCGTGCGAGTTCGTGTTGGATTTGTGCCCGGAGTCCTTTTGCGGTCCCCGACGCGTGTGGGCTCGCGGTATTGCCAAGATAGTTGAACGCTTGTGGCTGCTCGAGCGGGCCGCGCATCCGCCAATAGACCGCGAGCATCACGTTGTCCAAGTCGCCCCGGACGCCGGTCAGATCAAACCGCATGCGACAGGCTAAGTTGCTCTTAAGCTCAAGTGATGCGGGGATAATTCTTAGATGTTGCGATCCGTCGTAGTCCTTTTCTTTAACCACGACCTCGGCGCGATGGGGCGGCAATATCAATGAGTTATACTCGGGGGGATCGACCTCGCCGCTTGTCCAGTCGGAGCCCAAGACCGGTTTGGTAATAGCAATATCGTGCTTGGCCGGCGTAAACGAGAATCGGTGCCAGTCGATGCCCTGGCCTTGATAGGAGCCGCCGATCATCACACTGGGCGTCGGCGTGATCCCGTGCGCGGCGACCCGGTCGGCACGCAAGGTAATGTTTTCAATGGTGAAGGCTAATTGCAAACCGTACTTGCGGGCACATCTGAGGGCCTCAGCCGGATCAATCTCGTCGCCGACCCAGATGGACGGAAACATGTTGATNTCGACTCCTTCAATGCCATGGTCCTTCATGTCGCGAAAATCTTTTTCGACTCCGCCCATGACATTCACGTAGCTCATCCAAACGCGTGCACCACGGTGGACGCCAGCTTCTTCAGCGATAGCGCACCCTGAATGCGACATCCACACCAGGTTTGGCAGCTGCCACAGACCCATTCCAACAGGAATCCTACGTAGAAAATCTCGTCGTGACGTCACTAGCTTGTGCTCCTCCCATTTCAATCCACAGTTCTGCCAATCAAAGTGCTACGCTACTCGAATAATAGCATATCCGCTCCGCATAATCTTTAATACAAGNAAATTGTTGCCCTGATGAAAATTGAGAGGTGTGGTATGTCCGGTAGAATGGCGGGTAAGAAGGTTATAGTCACCGGATTAGCCCGCATATTTCATACGATCTAGCACCGAAGCGCAGCTTTGGTCGGCGAGGTGGTCTAAGTTGTTTCCTNGCAAGGCATGCGGGGCTTGCGACCGGAGGCGTGTTTTTGACACGCTGNGGCAACCACGGTTATGCCGCGGTGCCCGGAGTTGAAGCAAAACGTAGCCAGGAAACACCCTTTTGTAAAAGACACTGCGGCTGCCGCAGCAGATTCGGATGAAATATGTGGGTTAGGAATCGAACGCGGTATCGCCCTATCGATGGCTCGCGAGGGTACGGATGTCTGATTGCCTTACTCGCACAGCAATGAGGGTGCACTATCGGCCGCTAAAAAGATCACCCAAAACAGTGATAAAGCTATTGCGCTGGATGCTGACTTCCGCGAGATTGATCCGGCCAGAGACAGCTCGTTGTGACAAGGCCACCGTAGCCCTAAGCTAAAGCACTGGTCCTGTTCGATGAAAGGTTAGACTCACCAAGCCCGAACGGGTTGACGAGATTCGGAGGCCATCATAAAGTATTTTGCCAAAGGACTTATGAGACCCCCGTAGCGAATGGGAGCAACCGAGCACGCTTGCCAGTGCCAAGCGTGCGCAGGGCGGTAGCAGATTCACCTAACGACATAGATACAATTCAAGGTTCACAGCCCCCGTAGCTCAGGGGATAGAGCACTGGTTTCCTAAACCAGGTGTCACAGGTTCGAATCCTGTCGGGGGTATTTTGGTTCCATATCTTCTATTTATTTGTGAGGATTTGCAGGAGTTTTGGAACCAATTCTGGAACAGCAGTTCCTCTGTAATTAATGAGAGAGTAGACGATTCAACTCTTCGAATCTGCTATCTTAGACGAATCGTCGGACTAGGGCGTCTACTGTGACCCCTGCTAGAATAACTCCACCAATAATTGCAAATTCGATGTTTTGATAGCCTGGATGGACCAGGTTGATCGTATTGCTCAATACAACCATCACGGCTGCCCCAATGACGACGCCCGCGATGTTCCCCTCTCCACCACGCAGTGAGCACCCTCCCAGAACNGCCGCTGCAATGGCGTAGAGTTCATAAAAGTTACCAAAGTCACTCGGTTGCGCGGCGTTTATATCGAGCACGAATAATACTCCTCCTAATCCGGCTAATGTCGAGCAAAGAATGTACGCAACTATTGTTACGCGATGGACCTTGATGCCGCTGTATCTGGCAGCCTGGGGATTGCTGCCTATCGCCAGCAGGTAACGGCCAAATACGGTTTTGTTCAAAAGAACCATAGAGGCAATGGTGATCACAATCAGGATGAGTGTTGTCGCTGGCAGGCGAAATGTAAAAGAATCTCCCTCAAAGAGTGTCCAATGGCCTGTGGCCAGTGTACGCAAACCCTTGTAATCCAACCCAAAACCTTGTGACTGATCGCTCGTAATACCACGAGCGACTCCTCGATAGAGCAGGAGACCGCAGAGGGTAACCACAAAGGGCTGCAGCTTTAACCTGGTAATCATGATCCCATGAAAAGTGCCGACAGCCATTGAAATCGCAACAACGAAAAAAAGTGCCGCTGCCATGGACCACTGACATTCTGTTAACAAAAATGGCAAAAGCACACCCGTCAGACAAACGACAGACCCAATCGATAGATCAATTCCACCAGAAATAATCACAAATGCTGCACCAATACTAAGAATCCCAAACAAAGCCGTTCGATGAACTATGTTTTCCAAATTGCCGGCTAACAAAAAACGATCCGATGAAAGGGCTGCGTAAAAACTAATCGCCAAGAGCAAGCCTGAAATACCTGCAATTTTTGAGCCTCGCATTATGGATATGGGATTGAATCGGTGTGCTTGCATGTTCGTATATTCCTAAGAGACAGAAGCATCTGCTTCCATTTGAGAAACGCTTGCAACGGCAAGTTTCATAATGCGTTCTTCAGACAATTGATCCCGATTGAGTTCACCCGTTATCCGACCCTGGTGCATCACGATGACACGATCTGAAAGACCAACGATCTCTTCCATATCGCTCGAAGCAAATAAAATGGCTACGCCCTGCCCTGCCAGCTCATGCATGAGCCGATAGATTTCTGATTTGCTGCCAATATCGATTCCTCGTGTCGGTTCATCCAACAGTAAAACACGTGGCTGGGTTGCCAGCCATTTTCCCAAAACAACTTTTTGTTGATTTCCGCCAGAAAACAAACGAACGGGTACGCGCGGTAGAGCAGGCTTAATAGCAAGCTGTTCCATGGCTTGTCGACAAAGTTCACTCTCGCCACGAGAACGCACAAATCCATAAAAGTTCAGGCTGTTTTTCAGACTTACCAAAGAAAGATTCCGCTCTACGTTGACCTCTAACATGAGTCCGCTCTCACGCCGATCCTCGGGAGCAAGAGCAACGCCTTCCTGAATTGCCTCAGCAGGGTTCTGGGGAACAAAATCTTTTTCGTCAATAGTAAGATCTCCGCCCAATGCAGGTGTCTCACCAAACAAGGTTGTCAGCAACTCCGTACGGCCTGCTCCCACCAAGCCGGCGAGACCAACAATCTCTCCTGCATGCACTGAAAAACTGATATTTTCGTCCGGATAAGCAGAAGTACGCAAGCGACTGGCAGATATCACCACCTTACCCTGAGGATGCGGCTGCCGCTGATAAAACTGTGAGATGTCGCGCCCAACCATCATACGAACTATCTGGTCTCGATCGATATGCTCCTTATCAAGTTCACCTACAAACTCACCGTCACGTAAAACGACAACCCGGTCAGCCAGGTCAACGACTTCTTGCATGCGGTGCGATATGTAGACAATGGCCACACCGCTTCTCTTGAGTTGACGAATGACTTCATACAGTTTGTTGGCCTCTTGGAGCGATAGCGAGGACGTTGGTTCGTCCATAATCAGTACTCGTGCATCCGTGCTCAAAGCTTTGGCAATTTCGACAAGCTGCTGTCTTCCGATCGAAAGAGAGCCGAGACGTGCAGTAGGCGAAACATCAAGCCCCAGGGACGCTAAATGCCGCTTTGCCTGACTGGCAAGTTCATGTTTTGCGATCAGCCCGAATCGTCGTGGCTCACGGCCCAGAAAAATATTTGCCCCCACATCCAAATTGGGAGCCAGATTCAATTCTTGATGAATAAGTGCAATACCGGCATCTGTTGCTTGCTCCACACCGGCAAATTCTACCGGATTGCCGTCCGATAGAAGTGATCCTGTGGTGGGCTGGATCACCCCAGCCAGAATTTTCATGAGTGTGCTTTTGCCGGCACCGTTTTCGCCAACAACTGCCAGAACTTCGCCACTCCGGACTTGGAGAGACACGTCTTGCAATGCGCAGACACTGCCAAATTGCTTACCCACTCCGCGAGCTTCGAGAACCAATTTGGGAACGCTGGAGGGCATGGTGCTTAATGAGAGTTTGCAACGTGTGTCTATTGAGTAATCTCTATTCCGATAGAACCAAAGCTCCTACATCTCAAAACTGCTACATCTCAAAAAGTAGTTCTCTGATATTTATTGGGGGGCCGTCTGCTCTTTCAGTGTTTTCCAAAATTCCTGCAGATTGTCTCGATCTATCTGGCGAGGAGGTACGTTCGTGAATCCACCTTCTGGTAAAACAGATCGGTCTCCCGCATGCAAACCGGCCAGCATACGTATCGATTCGTATCCATACCTGTACGGATCCTGAACAACCGTACCAGCGGTATTTCCATCTTGAATCGCTTGCAAGGTCACATCGTCTTCGTCGAAACCAATCACCTCGACTTCACCAAGCTTGCCCGCTCGCTCCAATGCTTCCAGGATAGCTGGCGGATTGTAAACAAAGAGTCCTACCAAGGCACTGATGTCAGGATGCCGCGTCAGTGTGTCTTCAACATTAGCTTTGGACTTTGCACGATCAAAACGATCGGTAAGTGTCCCTAAAATCTGATATTTATTGTCATCGCTTGCTAAAATTTCACCTGGCGGATCACGCCGTGATGAATCCGGGGTGCGGTCTAAGATGCCATCAATACATCCCTGCCGACGCAAACTAGCGTTTTCCTGATCTAAGCGGCCAATGAATAACATGACTGTGCCACCATCCGGGATCGCATCCCGAACTAACTTGCCACACAGAATCCCGGCTTCGTAATTATCCATGCCAATATAAGCCAGACGATTGCTGCCAGCAGCATCCGAATCCTGTGTAATCAGATTGGTGGATGCAGCTACTTTATTGAGGATATCAATCTGATTTTTTGAATTGATGGGACTCACTGCAACCCCATCAATACCACGTGTAATCAGGTCTTCTAGTTTGCGAGTTTGGTCAGTCAATCCATCGGGCATAATGACTGTCACTTCGACATCAAGATCTTTGGCGGCCTGCCGACTACCGGCTGCAGCAATCGTCCAAAAGCTAGCCACACCGTTGGTGACAAAAGCAAAATGAGGTTTCGAGGGAGTACTTGGACCTCCGCAACCACCACTGAACATCAAGCTGCTTGCAACAACAACGAAAACTGACAAAAGCGAAGTTCTGTGTTTTAGCGTTGCCATGAAAACCTTGTTGAAATAATTTAGAGCAACTCGTGCTCCTGCTTGTGCCAGTGAACGAGCCATGACCTTGCCAAGTCCCGTCGTGGAGCCTGTTACCAGTGCAACTCGGCCCTGAAGCGAAAACAAGCTCTTGCTGCCAGGGAGTTCAGAATGACTGGCTTCTTTGGGCATCGAGGCTCTCCTTACTCTAATGGATATCCAGCATCAACTTTCAATAAACTTTTCTATTTTCGTTTTAAGCCGCGCACGCAAGCGCAGTTGCAGGCATTCCCTACAGGGTTCTTGGACAAGAGTTCTAAGAACCCGAGGCTGGGTCTTGCCCGTCCACCCAGGGGCCAGCGAGTTTTTGATAGGGCTTTGGTATTAACAGGCTACCTTTGTCTCCAGCCGTCCAACCAGCAACATGATTTGGCTTGGCTCTATCCGCTGACATTTTTTCCCATTTCTTTGCCCAGGAGGCATCTCCATCAGAGAAGGTCATTGTATCCGAATTGAAATGGAAGATTTTGCCCTCACGATAGCTACGCGCACCAAGTTTAACTATCACCATTGCAGCCGCGCCTAATTCGGGAGAACAATTGACAGCTTCGGGGTCGCCCGACAGGACAGAACTCACAAAGTTCTGAAAATGAGCCAGTGACGTATCTTCAATCATACCCACGTCGACACGATGATCTTTATTGTTTCGATCGTGAGTGACTTGAGGCCTTTCGGCGACGAAGTTATAGCCATTAAATTGTTCTCCTGTGCCAAAAACAATCGATCCATGATGCCCACGGATCAGTTGTCGAATGGGAGTATTACCGCAGCACATGGTAGCGGTGACAAGCCCTTGGACACCCTCTGAAAAATCAGCGACTACCGTAGCCACATCGGGAACTTCTCGACCATCGTACTCCAAGTAGGTCCCACCTGCGCCCACCACGCGTCCCGGAAACCTCAAACCCGTAGCACTTAGCATGGATGTTGTGCGGTGGACAAAAAGATCGGTAAACATCCCAGATCCAAAAGGCCAGTAGCAGCGCCATTGACGGTACTTGGCACGATCAAAGGGCATATCCGGTGCCAGATCTAATTCCGTACCAAGAAACATCTGCCAATCGATGTTTTTGGGGTTCATATCGGCAGTTAAGTCATAGTAGCGCCATTGCCCCATATCTGAATTACGAAAGAATTCGGTCTGATACTGCAACACTTTGCCAAGCTTGCCCTCTTGGATCGATTGGTTGGCATGTTGCCAAACTGGCAAGGTCGTTGATTGAACCCCCACTTGCATAACCAATCCCGATTTTTTCCACTCTTGCATTACGGCGAGTGCTTCTTCGACACTATGGGTCATCGGTTTTTCACAGTACACATGCTTGCCTGCTTTAAGCGCATCAATCGTTTGACGAGCATGCCAATGGTCGGGCGTGGCAATACATACGGCGTCGATAGCAGGATCGGACAAGAGTTCTCGATAGTCGCCAGAAGTAACCGGACGCTTGCCGGTCGCCTTTTTGATAGTTTCGGCTGATTCTTCTCGATGTCGATTGAACACATCACACACGGCTGCCAACTCGACCGAATTATCCTGCTTTGCTATCTGGATGGCGCTCTGCAGATGTTTTTGACAACGACCGCCAACACCAATGAAGCCGATGCGTAGAGTTTCGTTAACATTGGATCCGCCCTGGCTTGTTTTGGCCAATACGGCAGGTGCCGTTGCAAGAGCACTTACACTGGCAGCTGAGGCCCCCATAAAATTTCTGCGAGATACATTTTTTTGAGACATGATGGTTTCCTTGTTATTATTTTAAATGAAAGCCACCTACTGCAGCTTATTATTAAGTTGCGATGCAACAAGCAACATAGAATAATCTACCGATCGCTATCGTGGATTTCCACAGGATCTCCGAGACTTAGTACCGGGCACTCTAGCACCAAGATTGTTTTATCGTTCAGCGGTCTATTTTAGACAGCTAAATCTTTGAACTCCACCCTACTCCATGCGTCCACAACTTGTGTCTGGTTTGGATCGGAGATATCTTGACCAGGCACTTAGACGGGCTACTATTGCAATTGCACCCATTGGCTCGTTGCAGCCGACTTGAGCACTGCCTCGCAAACAGCCTGGGTTCTGAGGGCATTCTGAAAGTCAGGCTGGCACGGCTGTTTTTGTTCAAGACTCAGCAGAAAATCAGCAACTTGATGGACAAAACTGTGCTCGTAGCCAATAGACAATCCTGGCACCCACCAACGGTTCATATAAGGCATTTCTCCCTCGGTGACATGAATCGAACGCCAACCACGGACTTGAGCATCTCCAGAGTACTCAAAGTATTCTAATCGATTCAGATCATGAAGGTCCCAACGCAGTGATCCGAGTTCTCCGTTGATCTCTAATGTAAACAAAGCTTTGTGGCCGCGTGCATAGCGTGTCGACTCAAATAGCCCCAAGGAATCATTGTCAAAATGACACATGAAAGTACAGGCGTCATCAATGCCCACCGGTTGCACTTGCTGAGTCTCTGCATGCGTGCGTTCGGTGACAAAGGTTTTTGTCATGGCGCTGACATCCGCTATCGGACCATTGAGCCAAATGGCCGTATCAATGCAGTGGGCTAACAAATCGCCAGTCACACCCGATCCTGCAGCTGAAGAATCAAGTCTCCACGTACCGGCTCCCCCCTGAGGAACATCAGTCGAAATAGTCCAATCTTGCAAAAAGTTGGATCGCAAATGAAATATTTTCCCCAGGCGCCCTTGATCAATCAGCTCCTTGGCTAGAGAAACGGCTGGAATCCGCCTGTAGTTATACCAAACCATATTGGCGACTCCGGCAGTTTCGACGGCCTGACACATGGCTTTGCCATCCTCAACATTCATTGCCAGTGGTTTTTCACACAAAACCATCTTCCCTGCTGCTGCTGCTGCGATTGCGATCTCCTTATGCAAGTTATTGGGTACACAAATGTCAATCGCGTCGATATCATCGCGCTGTACCATGCGTCGCCAATCGGTCTCATGCGATGCATAGCCCCAGAGTTCCGCAAAGGATTTCACCTGGTCTTCATCTCGCCCGCAAGCAGCTTGCAGGACAGGGCGATATGCAAGGTCCTGAAAAAAATCACCAACTCGCTTGTATGCGTTCGTATGCGCTCGGCCCATTAAGCCGTAGCCTACCATGCCAATTCTTAGTGGTTCACTCACTACAGATACTCCTCGGAATTGTGTATCAGGGAATTGATCCATTCATCAAATGCTAATCACCAAACCCAACAATTTTAGCAGCACAGACGCAAACCCTATCTCCCCTTTCCCACAACAACAGCACTGAAGATAAAAAGGGGGACCTTCAGGATCGATTAACTTACCGGAGTCATGCCATGGGCTGAGCGGACAGCAATCATACTGGCCAGGATTTTATTCCAAGTCTCTGGATTGAGCATGACTTCGTTAGAAAACATGCAACCATCCCAGCACAGATGTTCGCAGGAGTTGGTCAACTCTCCTGACTCGTCGCGTAGCCAGTAGCCCGCAGCTTCTGGAATGTTGAGTTTGCCCTGAGGGTCGTCTGGCAGACAATGCCTACCCGTTTTGTCGTGGGACCCCGAGCCAAAAACGGTCGCGTCGTTTTGTGCAACATGAAAATCTATTGTCCATGGGCGCAACGCATCGGTGAGTATTTTGTACTGTTTGGCAAAGGTGTCCTTATCGGACCAATCAAACCCTTCGTCGACCAGGGCATGCTCTGGAGCATTATACCCAAGCAAATACAGAAGCGTGTGCGCCATGTCCGCCTGAAAACCTAAGGTTTGCGGACGATCGACTAATTCAAGTAATTCAACCATGTAACGCCAACTGTGCATTCCGCCCCAGCATATCTCTCCTTCAGCTGCCAGCCGTTCGCCGTGATCTTCGGCAATGTCGCAAGCCCGCCCGAAAGTGTCAGCTATGATCTTCTGGTTTTTCTCGGGATCCTCAGCCCAGCTTCCGGGGTCACAGGCCGAATCAATGCGGATCGATCCGTAGGGTCTCACTCCTAGCTCCCTGAGCTCGGAAGCAATGGCACAGGCCTTTTTAACTTGCTTTAAGAAAAGGTCGCGTTCTTCTGACGATCCCATGGCCGATCCTCCCCCCGTGGGAGGCCAAACGGGCGCCACTACGGTGCCGACCACCAGACCTCTGCGGGCCACCCTATCGGCCAAAGCTCGAATATCGTCCTGAGTAGAATCAATATCCACATGGGGGTCGAACAGAAATAAATCGATACCGTCAAATCGAATGCCACCAACGTCGGCATTGGCCGTCAGGTCCAAGAGTGTATCCAAATCGATTGGAGGCTCGCCATCCTCTCCCTTCCCAACTAAACCCGGCCAGGCTGCGTTGTGCAGCTTGAGTGATTGATTGGATTCTGTGCTCATGGCAACTCCACTTCATAAAACACGGATAGACAACGACCGTCTGGCTAAGCCAAAACAGGATTGGTCCCAGGCCCAAAGTGCTTGAGCATAACAATGGGATCTGTTTTGCTTGGATTACTGATGGCAACACCCTCCTGAGCAGCGGATGCAGAAACAAAGTATTCGTCATGCGTCAATTGGCCGTAGCGGATCAACGCAGGTGTTTCGATATCCCATACACCCAATTTACCATGACCTTGCAGCACAATCAGACCATAGGCACCTCGATCTTTGATGGTGACGGATGCCCCAGGAAGAATCGTCAATTCTTTAGCACTGTAAGCCTCGCTCCGATAGCATACCCATTTTTCTTCATAGCCAGCTGCCTGCATCTGCTCCATAGCATCTACAGGAATCGGTGCCATAAAGTGATTCTCCTTAAAATCAGAGTCGACGTTTAGCTCCCAGTCGATCACTTCGATTAAATAGTCATAATTGCCCTTTTCTTCTGCCGGCATGTCCTTCCAGAGCAGTTCTTCTGGGATAACTTTGTCGTGTGAAACCGATTCGTACATCGCAAAAACGTCTGAGGCCTTCTGCGGTTCGTACGTACATAGACTACCTGGAGCATGTAGTATCCCAGGAGGTACGTCCCAGCCAGTCCCAGGAGTCAGACAGTGCGCAGCCGATAAATCCGTAATGCGGTTATCACCATCATTAAAACGCATGAGTGCATCTCGGACCTGCTCTTTGGTAACTCCCGGTTGCAATCCAAAAAATGTGTAAGGAAAATCCCCGCCATGGTTATTCACCTGTGGAGGAAAATAATAGGACTCTGGTTTTCCGGAAGCATTCACGCGTGCTGCGTATTCGTCATTGTGATGGATGTGGAAAGGTAGCGCGCCTTGATTGTCAAAAAATTTGGAATACATGGGCCAGGCCTGATGGGAATTCCACAAGTCCTCGCCGATCAATTGTCCTTTGAGTTGCTCTACTGCGTCACGCAAGAGAAACAACTCGGTACTGCCGGCATCTTCAACGACGATGTGACTCAGCCCCTCGTTGGGACTGGTCAACGGCCCATTGTCTGCCGGGGTCGTTGACGAGAACCATCGCTCGTCGATACCACCTCGATTGGAACCTAGCGCGTAATAGTCATCCGGATGGAGCTTTATTCTTCGACCGGGAATACAAAACGAACGAGGCACCCAGGTGGGAGTTAACCGCAAAACACCCTGCCCTTGGTCCAGGGCCCGACTGGCAAGCGTTGCAGTACTCATTGCACGCATGTCCTTCCTGAGAAAAATAACCTCTGCAAATCAACCGTGCAGATATCTGGACAATCAAATGTCACCACGAATCACGTCTGCAAGAACAAGGACAATCAAGCCCTGCAGGCCATCTATATCCGAAACCAATATGCCCGCCATTCACTTGGAAGTCAATGCATGAAGCGGATGTGCTATTGTATAAAGTGCGCAGGCAAATGCGCCCCAGCAATTCAAGAGCAGCATGGAGCTCACCTCGAAAGAATACCCAAATCATTGCCTGAAATCTGTCGCTAATCCCAGTGGATTGATATCCGGATCAGACCACTCCGCAAGCAATGTAGGTTTTCTATTCGCCTATTCTGTGATCACCTGTTCTGTGGTCGCCTGTTCCAGAGTTTTCCAGAGTTGCCTACTCCAGAGACATAGCCAGATCCGAAGGCTTCACACCTTTGCGAAAAGCCTTGAAGCCGTAGTCGGTAGGCTGATAGTTGCCTA
>PATG01000033.1 GCA_002713555.1 Planctomycetaceae bacterium | reverse complement strand
ATTCTCATGTTTCCGGCATCTAATTGTGCTATGATCACAGGTGCAGCATCTCGATTCTGAATCCACAATGGTTGTTCCCAAATCACTGCCATTGTCTCTCCATCTATGGCTTGAATCCTTCCAACTTGAAATTGTAAATCAACGGCCGCGTGAACAACGTCTCCTTCAGACAATTCTCTCTTTTGGAACGGGGCTTTTTCAAGTCTGAATGTCGAACCATCGTGGCGAGTCATGGCGTTTGCATCTGGGTGTGTGAGGATACAGCCTCTGTGGAGAGCTTCTTCTCGTAAATTGCGAATGGCGACACCGACACGATCTCCGAAGATACTTTGCTCAACATCATCATCCATCACCTGCAAACTTCTTGCGATTCCGCTTTCATTCGCAGGAAGCACCAGAATTTCATCATGTTTTGAAATCGCTCCTGCTTGGACGTAACCGATGGCGACCAAACCCACACCTTTGACGTTGAAATGTTGATCGATTGGGATGACCAAAGGTGCTCCTTGTTCACCCTCCTCTGTATTGGAAAGCAGTGATTCCCTCAGTAAGTGTTCATCAGGCATCGATTCATACAATGTCCAAGTCTCCAAGCCCGCTTGTTTTAGAATCATTTTCACTTGTTCTGCGTCAATCCATTCGCCATCGTTTGGAGAGATGATCGCATGTCCGTGTTCTATTGCTGCAGCACCGAATGCAACCAAGACCTCACCCAAGGCCGCATCCACCGCAGAAATCTCGACAATACCTGCTTTTGCCACATTGAGAACGCTTAGCAATGGACGCAACCGTTCAGGGTGCCTCAATGGTCGGAGTAGAGATAGGATGCGAACATTTCCATCTACAGTTTCTTTGTGAACGTAAGATTCAATGTCTCTAACATCGCCCTTTTTACCCAACTTTCGAGCAAATTCTTCTGAACCGACAAAGGCGACATTCAGTACAGGCATACACCTCGCCCCCAGTTCTTGTTCAAAATGATGTCACCGTTCAGATGCCTTCATTGCATCACGAGCGGCTTGTGCCAAATTCCACATCCGTTTTTCTTCTTCTGATTGAGGGGTGAGTTGAGGGATTGGGATCGGTCTCATCTGCGAATCGATCGCGACCATGAAGAAAAATCCTGAGCAGATTTCTTCAGTTACCCATTCACTTCGATTCAATCGCTTGGCTAAGACATGCACGCCTGCNGTATGTGTACTCGTATGAACCACTCTNGCGATGGTTTCTATCAAATCNCCTTGATANGCTGGGCGCTTGAATTTCAGTGCATCTACGGAGACGGTCACAAATTCCCGATGAGCGAACTTGCTTGATACCATCCCTGCTGCCGTATCCATGATACTCATCAATCGACCACCAAAGAGGGTGTTGTACGCATTAGTGTCCTGTGGAAAAACCTCGTCAATTTTTGTCACTGGTTCGGTTGAATAGGGCTCTGACATCACTATCTCCAGTGCATGGGTAACGCCACCCCCTCTTGAGGCTGTCACTCAGATTCCCCCTACCCATCCCATTATGGGGGGTGAACGGTAGGCCCGGATATGGCCCAGGTACCGACATGTATCGCCTTAGTTTCAGGTGGTATTGATTCTCCCGTGGCTGTCGCCAGAATGGTTCGATCTGGCTGGAACATTATCCCCGTCCATTGCTCTCAAGAGCCGATTACCGGCTCTGAGGCCGAGGACAAAACCGTTGCCAGTTTAATTCAACTTCAAGACACCATTGATTCTTCCAACCAAATTGACCCCTCTCTTCGTGTAGTGTTGGTCGGAAAAGCTCTTGCAAAATTCACTGAACCAGAGTCCCATCGAGACTATTTCGTTCACATGAAGCGATTGTTCAACGCCATCGCCAGTGACATTGCAGATGAATATGGTGCGACAGCCATTTTGACCGGAGAGAATTTGGGTCAAGTGAGTAGCCAAACTCTTGGAAATTTGGGTGCTGTCGAAGAGGCCAGTAGATTCAGAGTATTGCGCCCACTACTGGGCCTCGATAAACAGGAAATTATCGATGAAGCCCGAGAACTTGGAACTTATGAAATCTCCACTGGTCCCGAACTTTGTGATGCACTTGGACCCGAACGACCGACCACGGTTGCAGACCTCAATAGATTGCGCGAGAACGAGAATACACAAGGGGGGCTGAAACAGTTGGCCCGAACTTGTCTTAATTCTCTCAGAATACGACGTTTGAGTGTGGAATAAGCAATTTTTGGCCCCCTACGGGGCCAAGCGTTTCTGCATGGGTGTTATATGCCGGTCTGTTGTGGGTCGCAGGGTACCACCCTGTGGTTTCTTGGAAGTGACCAAAATGACGAACCGAACACGTACCCTATCGTTGGCCATGATTTGCTTGATGTTGTTCTCAACAACCTTGGTGCATGCTGCGACGATTAGCACATTTGCCGATGGCGATTCTGAAGTTGATGTTGAACTCCGCAATCAAGGCACTTGGAATGATGATTTGACCGGTGGAATTAGTATGCCTGCTGGGGAGACTGTCAATGCCGCTGGCTTGATTGTAGGAACCTCTCAGACAGAGCACAATGATGTGCAAGCTATCGATAGTTCCTTGGTAGCCAATGGCGAAATTTGGAATCCAATTTACAACGGCGGAATGACGCAATACTCGGCCAGTAGTGACTTCACCGTCGAAGAAGAATCTCTCCAATTGACCAGTTTGGGATATGGTGCTGACTTTGAATCCAGCCGAGAAGGTTGGACGACAGGCCCCGATCAAGGACTCGAACCTTTAATCGCAAATTGGGCTCACGATATGGGCGATAACAACGTCCTGACCCAGGGTTGTGGCGTAGGTGACTGGTGCTGGGGTACCGACTTTGAGAATCCTGATTACACTGCAAACCTCCCCGATGGTGAATACGAAATGGTGCTTAACAGCCCCTCATTCTTTGTTCATCCTGGGAAGGCAGACATGTCATTCCGAAGTTTCCACTCACTGTTCTACCGATCTGCAGGTACCAGCCAGTATTACTACGATGATTGTGCCTATGTTGCGGTGAAGAACTCGACCAACAACGTCGATTTCCAGAACCCAGTTTTCGCTGCCTTTGATATTGGTTCTACAACCGGAATTTCATCGGGTGATGGGTTCCATCAATTGGGTTCGGCCACCAACCAAGTTCCCACAGGGAGATGCAATTACTTGGGTACAAATGGTCCGCAGGCCGGTGATTATGTTCTTGCAGGCAATGGGACAACCTCATCTAACAGTCCTGGTGGCTGGTCGAATATTGAAATTGACTTATCACAGCATGCTGGACGTTATGTCCAGCTCGTGTTTATCCACGAAAGCAATCCGCGAGGGGGTAATTTCCCTGTAGAGATGATGAATGCTGGTTGGTATATCGACGGTGTCCGCGTAGGCGATCCATTGCCTGCTCAAGGAGATGTCACTCTGAGTTCTTTTGCTCCGCAAGCTTCCGGTCAGGCAGGATTTCCAGATGGATATGGGCTTCTCAATCTAGAATTGCAAAAATCAGCATCTTCGGACTTCGGTGTTGATATTCTCGATGCCGGTACAGGAAATGTGGTTGTAGACAGAAATGGTAACACAATGTCGAATCTTCAGGGTAGTCTCATTGAGTTGTGGGATATTGATGCTTCAACCTACCCCCTTATCGATTTGAAATTCACATTCGGTTCTGGAGTAGCGCGCCTCTCCTCTCCAGTGTTGCACGGATTCCACTTAGGGACCATCATTGGAACCAATTTCTACAACACTGAAGGTGTGTTTTGGGAAGGGGGTCAGTACGGGGGAGACAAGTGGACCTCATCCATGAATGGTGCCTCGGAATTATTCTTGATGACCTCAATTCAAGATTCGTCGTTCACGCCTGCGCTCTCACGCGCTGACTTTTCGATGCCGATAGTTGCAGTCAAACCCATGATTGTCGANAATTGTGGNNGNANNCCGAACTCCTTGNTTGGNNTGAGTTTGAATTCGGATGATTCCATGCATCAATTGACGAATAACCAATGGACTGAACTCTCATCTCCGACCTTCACATTCGGTGTCGAGGCAAACTACACCACAATGTGTGATGTTGATTCGTTCCATCTAGAGTACAGATTTGCTCATCATTCGCGAGGAATATCACTTGACGTCGCCGCCGATGGAGACATTGAATGGGGTATGCTTGACCCTGGATTCGGTCGATTCGGTCGGCAGGACATGTTCCGTGCAGGTGTTGTCAATGGCATCAATGAGGGTGCATCGACGTCGACCATGATGTTGGATGTGAATCTACTTGCAGAAGGCGCCTCATTCCTCTTGCCCAAAGGCGCCGATGTACACTATGCTGAATTGAATTTCGATTCAAACGATATTGGTGAATTCGATCTTTCAATTTTGAGTGGTACGGCTGAGGAGATCATTGGAACCATCAACGAAGGTGATTACCTGGTCCCATATCCTCAGAGTCCATTGGCATCGATTCAATCTTCAATCCAAAATCTGCTCGACAACCCGTTGACTCCAGTGGCTTGGGTTGACCATTATGGTAACGAATATTGTTTATTCAGGCTCAGTATTGATGCAGCCTCGTCTTCAGTGGGTTCAAGCATCACTTTCCGTGACTTAGAAATCGTATATGATTGGGAGCGCGCAATCAGTGACTCAAACAACATTGCACGTGAGTTGAATCAAGGTGTCGCGTTGGCCAGTTCTGGTGGTGCGACAGGTGATGTCGTGGTTCCCATGCTAATCGAAGGTGGCTCTGGTGGTGCCATTTCACTCAGTTCACTCTCAGTCTCAACTACGGGCGGATACGATTCAACTTTGGATGACGGTGGTATTACTGGAATGTATCCAAATGGTGACATCATTGAGATTGTTACCACCCACGATGTTTATGCCCAGGGTCAAATCCTTGGTGGCGCCAGTTTACTGTTTGAAACACCCAATGGGAATATGGAATTACGCTGGGATCAATCAAATGGTAGTTTTTGGGAAGAATCGGATGATGACGATAAAATCAATTTCATGGCATTGCAATCCATTGCAGGCACAGTCGATGGTTCCACGGCGACCCAATTGAATTGGCGCTTCATGGTCAATCCTTCTTGGGATGACACCGCCAGTGTGCGCCTGTATGCGATGGCGATTTCTGACACAGGTGTGAGTGGACTTCCAGCAGGGTCTCTGATTGAACCAAGTGTTGGTAATGCGGTAGAGAATGATGCTGGAATCATCGATTTCCAGTTGTTTAACCAAGGTGGTATCGAACAGATGGATTTGAACAACGCATTCTCAAGCAACGTGATTACGTTGGACTTCAGCATCCGTTATGAGAACCTAGACATTGCACCGAATCCAACCAGTTACCAGATTCATCTGCAAAAGCGAAATCAATCAAATATCATGATGGAAGATTGGCTCCCAGTTGATTCTGTAGCACCTACAATCAATGGTGACTTCTCATGGCAGCCTACATTGCCTGCATCGGAAGCAGGGAACGAACAATACCGCTTGCTCATGTCCAATTACACAGATGGTGATACCATTTGTCCACCCGGGATGTACAACCCAGATAGTGACTGCGCAATCCGCTTCTCAATTACGCTGGATCCATTTGCTCCCCATTTGATGAATATCTCCGTGTTCAGTGTTCAGGGCGATTGGCGAAATCTCGATGACGACACTTGGGTCCGCGCTAGTAGCAATCAGAAATTCCGTGTTGCAGCCCAAGATTTACCACTTGCACCTGAAATGCTGACTCTAAATTATTGGGTCGAAGCGGAGGACGATTGTGGTCTAGACGGTCTCTGCCCCGGTGCTCCTTCTTACATCAGTGCAGACGAGGGCGAAATGGATCGTGAAGCTCAGCTAAACGAATATTCTCAAGTTGGGTTGGTACGTCAAACTGTTGCAGACACTTCGTACTACCTCATCGATCACCCCTGTGAATGTATCAGTGATTATGCAAACAGCGGAATTGATCCACCACAGATGGTTAGTGTATTCGTCTCTGGCGGAGATATCGGTGGTAACCAAATCGATGGTGGTGGGCCAGGAATCAATGGAGATTTGGTGACCTACATCGCAATGGACAGTCGTGTACCTCTAGTCGAAGCCTTCCACATCACCGATTCTCACGGTACACTATTGAACGAAAACAATCGCTCGATTTATGCTGGCAACGTCTATCACTTATTGGTTGATGGAAAAGATCCAAACGGTTGGAGGGACATTGAAACTATTCGTGTGAACATGAACCCACAGTTCTCTTCACAGAACAGTTCGCCTTATTTTGACCCTGATGGCCATACAGAGATATTCTATTCACCCCAGAACGATACGGCTTGGACGACTAGCAATTGGATTGAGATTATCGACGATTACGAAAACACTGGTCTCAAGCCTCGAATGCTCAGTCGTGAAGGAAATGTTCTGATTTCTCCATTCGAGCAACAGTTTACCCTTGACATCCCAATCCGCATGGAATGGTCGATTCCGATGTCTTACGTCGGTGGTGTAATCACACCTGACGTAGCGATGAAGGACAAAGACGAAGGTAACAACGAGGCAGTGATTAGTGCTTCTAGAAGTCCACAACGATGGTCTTACTCTAGTGGCATTGAACTGGACATGACGACATTCACCGTCGAAGACACCTCTGGATTCGCAACCGATGGAGTTGGAACTACGTCAGGTGGATTCGTCTACCAAGGTGATATTTTGGTCATCGACGGCAGGTATGTGTTTAGTGCTGGAATGAATGACTTGATTTTCGTCAGTCCCGAAATTCCATTGACACTGCAAGTGACTCGAACACCTCTGTATCCGGCAGGTTTGCCAGACAGTGGCTATTCGCCAGCGGTTGTTGAGGTCAACGAATATTCATTTGAGAATGGAAGCTTCCAGTTGGTCGTTCCTGCTGCTTATGCAACCAATGAGTACACCTACACCATGCAATTGCTGGGTCTACCCAACGGAGCAGTAGATTACACACCGGCTCCTTCACGTTCGTTCGTAGTCAAGGTTGATGGTGATCGACCAGACGCGGTTTTCGGTTCTTGGGATTTATCAAATTCAGTGACTGGTGAAACACTCGAAGGTAGTATCTCATCATCGGTCATGGACTGCCTTGATGCCGAGATTCTCATTGACGAACTTCAGGGAATGGATACGGATTCAGTTGAACTGAACTGGATGTTCTTCAAGACCCAGGAAGTTGGTGGATTCGAATATAACTGGACTGAGTATCTGAGTGCATTTGAAGACAGTCCGGGCTGGGAAAGTACACCCATGTATCTTGAGTCATCCCAAGGTCGAATTCGAGCTACTGCGACCTGTTTCAACCTTTGGGATAATACCCAACCCATTCCCGATGACATGGAGAATGTGATAGTCAAGTTCTGGCTTACTGGCCACGATTCAGCGGGCCAGACCATCAATGGTGCCGGTTCATTCGGAAGTTCAGTCAACAGTGGCGCTGGAACTTACGAGATGGCCTATGAGTCTTCGAACTTCGTCATCAACCGTGTTGATTTGTCTGTTGACAATCCGATGGCAGAGCAAGCGTTTGACATCCTAATTGATTTCGAAAATGCAGGTAACAAAGAAGGGCAGTTTGAGATTCAAATCGTCATTTCCATTAGTGGGGTATTCCAATCTCCAGTTACTGAAACATCCGATCTATGTAATGCAAAGTCCGACTGTGGTCTGTGGCGAGTCGAAGTCCAACCATTTGCCGAGGCTGCAACCAATGTGAGTATCGTCATCAAAGACATGGATGGCGAAGAGATCGACAGTATCCCTGCCTTCAACGTGGCCAAATATTCGGCTGAAGAGTCGGATAGTGGTTCCATGCTATTGGTAGGCATTATCGGTGTTGTGTTGGTCCTCATTGTAGCAGTCGTTGTGGTGCTTCTAGTCCTAAATCGATCGGTTGAGGACGATGAACTGGAGTATATCGAAGAGGATGATTTCCTACCAGCAGCTCAACCGGTAACACCGGTTCGAAGCCGTGGTCCACCCGGTGCGGCACGAGGCCGTGGTCCACCAGGCGCATCCCGTGGTCCGCCCGGCGCATCTGTTGCAAAGAGTCCCATGGACATAGCCAAGGAGAAATTCCCCTTCTGGGATGAAGCAACCATTCAGGGATATTTCGACCAAGGTTGGAATGTCGAGCAACTTGAAGAATGGCTTGCAAGTCAAGAATGAGGTTGAATGATGGCCGCATCGGCATCGCTCTCGTGGACACCTGTCGATTGGGTCGACCCCAATGGTGGAACCATTCGCTTGTGGCCATTCTTGCCAAATGTAGTGTACAGCTCAACTCTTCGACGCACTGAGGGTAAATGGGACAGTGTTGCGTTTCTCTTACCCGACGATGAGGCTGAAATTTGGGACTCACAAGCAGATGAAGAAAAAGCGTCCCCAGGAATCAATCGCGATGCTGTGATATCTTCGGGTGGAACTTTGTCCAGAATGATGCTAGGTATGTCTTCGATAGAATCTATACAAACATGCAAGTTTCCAGATCCTGAACCTCGTCGTATCTTGCAAGCGGCGTTAAGTCCATCTGGAAAAGGCCCCAGATCAATATTCTTCATAGAACCAGACGATGAGAAGTGGACTGAATGGGTTGAAGACTGTGCGGATGAGATGGTGCGCCTCAAGAATCTGACTCGCTCAATCTTTAGCGGTCGAATCTGGCGCAAGATGTTGCGTAGAGCAATCCAAAGAACGACCCCTCCTGACGCGGAAAGAAATGAGAGAAAGGCGGGAGCATATGCTCAAGCAAGCGCATTGGCGGCTGCATGGTGGGCGCGTTCAGAATCTGTATTGACTCCTGATTTACAACTGCGAAGAGACAAGCGAATGGCCGCACGTCTTCGAGGTGTACTTGGAACACTGTCTGGGGGACAGGTTGATGACGGAGGCACCCCTGTCCTCCTTGTACCGGTCATGCAGGCATGGATTCCAAGTATCCTTGCCGCATTGGAGCAAACACCCTTGCCAGAACATGTAGGAGATGAAGAAGAATGACCGTGGCTCGTGTCGAAAATCAACTGTTTAGATTCAAACCTGCTGTACAACTTGACCCACAACGTATTGTTGACGAGTTAGGTGGAAAGCGTAGTGGACAATACGTGATGCTGTCCTTGGTTGCTCCTCGGGCCACTCTGCTCGTTGACTTGGAGGGGAAAATCATTGTACATGGTTGCCGAAAGCAAGATCTGGCCCATCTTGCTGCGAAGGAAGTCATGCTCCGCTTGGGCGAAGACGAATCTGGTATGACGTTCGAGGTTGGGCCTGTTGTCGCCTCATTTGATTTTGAATCCCCGGTCTCTTTGGAAGGAGTCCCCGATTTGTTTCCAGAAGCCGTGCTGGATTCGGAACTTGATTGCCTCAGAATTGATGATCATAAACACGAGATTAAACTCCTCCTCTTTAGGAATGGACGTGGAATTGCAACTGAATCTCGCCACGTTAAACTGGTTGCTATGGCGGCTCGAAGGTGGAAACAAAGACTCTCCGATGAGAATCTTTTGGGTTGATTCTAATGAAAATCTCCGAGGGTCGTTGGAACGGCCCGATTTGGGATACGCACATCCATCTCGATTTGGAAGCACGGGGTCTTTCAGCAGCACAGGATTTTGCCAATGCTGGAGGTACACACATTTGTTTGGTTCACAAACCGTCATTTTCGTCCGGGCTTCCAATTACGATTGAGCAGGTTGATGAAGCATATCAACAAACAATCAATTTGGCCAATCAGGTGAGACAGAATGTTGGACTCGACGTTCGGGTTATTTTGGGTCCACATCCTGTTGTGTGGGAAAAGCAAATCCATACACTGGGGATGGAGGCATCTACTCAACTTCATTTTGATTCCGTAGAACTCGCATTGAACTACTGTGCTGAAGGGTTGGCCGTTGGATTAGGGGAGGTTGGTCGCCCCCACTATCCAGTATCGAAGGAGATTTGGTCTGCGGCGAATGCGCAACTGGAAACAGTGATGAGGATGGCGTCCAAAGCGAATGTTCCAATCCAATTACACGTCGAGGATAACGGGGCTACAACCAATGCGGAATTGGCAATCATTTGTGACCGTGCTGGGCTGAACCGAAACGATGCTGTGCATCACTATGCATCTCCTGACGTTAGCGGGCAGTTCACATCTGGACTTTCGTCTTCCGTTAGTATGGGCAAACACAGTGTTACCAAGCTGCTCACCACGTTTACAGAATGCACGACTTCGTGGACAATGGAAACCGACTACTTGGATGATCCAAATCGACCAGGTGCTGTACTCGGGCCAAAAACAGTCCCCAAACGAACACAACAAATGGTGGGTGAACTACTCAAAATCGTGTCAAAAAGTGAGGCTGAAGAGTTACTCATGCATGTGCATTCCATTTGGCCAAGCCAATTGTATGGTCAAATTGACCCGTAGGGTCATTTTCGAGGGGCATTCTCAAAACCCGTCTGCTTCCGAGGACAACAGCCCATAGGGCTGAGTGTGGTCAAATGTTGCAACTTGAAGGAAAAACTGCTTTGGTTTTCGGTGTTGCATCCGAAGACTCCATCGCATGGGCCATTTGCAATCGATTGGCTGAGGCCGGTTGCAAATTGATTCTTGGCTATCAGAAACGATTCATGAGTAGAGTCTTCCAATTGAAAGACAAACTCGATGCTATCGAAGCATTCTATCCAATCGACGTTGCTGAAGAGCAGACAACGGCTGAATTTTTTCAGGAATGGCAGAAGGCATCACCAGGATCGAAAGCTGACATCATTATTCATGCGATTGGTTTTGCACCACGAGAATGTTTTGATCGACACATGCTCTTTGTCGAAGATACTCCCATCAACCTTGCAATGACAATTTCAGCACATTCTCTACAGCGGGTGATGCGACACGCACTCCCTCATCTTGCCGCCAATTCTTCTACGATTACCCTAACCTATGCAGCAAGTACACGATATGTGCCCAATTATGGTGTGATGAGTATCGCTAAGGCTGCATTGGAGGCGTGGGTCAGAGAATTGGCTATGCGTGTAGGAGAAGAAGGTCACCGTGTCAACGCGATTTCATCTGGCCCCATCCGTACCCTTGCAGCAAGCGGTATCCCCGGATTTGGAGATATTTTAGACCATGTTGAGCGAAATGCTCCACTGCGGCGAAATGTCAATCAAGATGACGTTGCAGGTTGCGCTGTTTGGTTATCGAGTCCATTAGGTTCAGGTGTAACTGGCCAGATTATCCATATCGATGCAGGTTACTCCAGTACAATGGTCCCTGACAGCATTAGTGATTGAGGTGAGAATTTGACGACTGATGGCGAACCTCCTCAAGATCCGTTTGAACCTATTGCGGTGATTGGTGTAGCAGCACTGTTTCCAGATGCGCCTGACTTGGATACATTTTGGGACAATATTTTGTCGTCGAAAGTCTCGTTGAAGGATGTCCCTGAAGGTCGATGGAACGCAGGTGATTTTTGGGCTGAAGGAAGTCCAAAGAATGTCGATGAAAACAAGACATACTCGAAAATTGGTGGGTGGGTAGAGAATTTTGAATTCGACTGGAGGCGCTGGAAAATTCCCCCAGGTTCATTGAATCAAATCGATGATACTCAGCTTTGGGCGGTGACGGTCAGCGCAGCGGCACTGGAACACGCCGGATACATGGGTGAAGACTCCCGTGTGTTACCCAAATCACGAACAGGTGTTATTTTTGCAAATGCATTAGGTGGTGAAAATCGCAATCTTTCAAATCACAGGATTTGGGCAGATCAGTTCGCCAGACATGCAATTGAATCCGGTGGAATGCCTAGTGACGGCAAAGAGGCATTCAAGGCAGCCATACTAGAGGGCTTGCCGAAAGTCACCGAAGATACAATGCCCGGTGAATTGGCTAATGTAGTATCTGGCAGGGTTGCGAATCTACTCGACTTACAAGGTCCAAACTACTCCACAGATGCGGCATGCGCGTCGACATTTGCAGCAATTCTAGACGCCTGTCGTTTGCTACAAACCCGTCAGGTCGACATGATGATTGCTGGTGCGAGTGATCGCACGATGGATCCCGCGACCTTTGCGAAGTTTAGCGCAATTGGAGCCCTTTCACCATCCCATTCGACCCCGTTTGATTCTCAAGCAAATGGATTTGTCATGGGTGAAGGTTCAGGAGCCCTAGCTCTGAAACGCCTTTCTGATGCGATTCGAGATGGTGATTGTATCCAAGCCGTCATTCGTGGCGTAGGGGCCAGTAGTGATGGACGCGGTAAAGGCATCACTGCTCCAAGCACGAGAGGACAAATTCAAGCTGTAAATCGAGCATATATGCAGGCTGGATACGATTCTAGCACAGTCGATTTGATCGAAGCACATGGTACCTCAACGGTGGTTGGCGACGCAACTGAGTTGAACAGTTTGTCAGAGGCGTTCAAAAACACTGCAGCAGGGAGTTCTGTTGCAGTCGGCTCAATCAAGAGTCAAATTGGGCATCTCAAGGCAGCGGCGGGAATTGCAGGTCTAATCAAAGCCATACGGGCGGTTGAAACCGGAACAATTCCCCCTAGTGCAGGCTTTTCTACACCGAATGAAAACTTTGAGTGGGGACAAAATCCATTCTATGTACCGACCGAAGCAAAAACATGGGCTAGCTCAAAGCAACATCCTCGTCGTGCGGGAATTTCTTCGTTTGGATTTGGGGGTACAAACTTTCATTGTGCCATCGAATCCTTTGACTTGACATATCACTCCAAACTTGCTCACGATTTTGATGCACGTCGTGCAGCATGGCTCAATCCAAACGCATTATCGCAAGCAACAGCATCTGCAGTTAAAATGACACATGCTGAGTTGAAAAAAATTGAGGGGGGGGTGCTTCTAGCCAACGCAGAGACACTTTCCGAACTCCAAGCAAAAATGGCAACTTTGCGAGCAGATTTGTTCAGTGGTCCTAACTTCGACGATAACCCAAATGGGAAACGCCTGTCCAGTACTTTACCTGAAGTCAGCAGAGATTATGTTGCAGAAGGAGTCCGTTGCGCCATTGTTGCATCAGATTGGGCACAATTGGAAAAGCGGTTCGATTTGTTTGAATCTGCTTGCGAAGATCGAAGCAAGTGGGATTTCTTATCCAAACAAATGGTGATGATTACAGATACTGTTGCAATTCCCAAACAAGCCAAAGTGGCTCACTTGTATCCAGGGCAAGGCAGCCAATATGTGGGCATGACTCTAGATCTTTCTAAACGGTACAAATGTATTGGAGAAACTTGGGAAGAGGCCGACAGAACGATGGTTGAAATCCTCGAAGGTGAAACACTTTCGTCATTTGTTCTTAGAGAAAATTTGTCCGAAGAAGAACGGAAGGAGGCTGAGTATAAACTCAAGCAAACAGAGTACACTCAACCGGCCATGCTCACCGCCGATTTGGCTTTGTATCGATTGTTGAAGGCCCATGGACTTGAACCCGACATGGTCGCTGGACACTCACTGGGAGAATATGCCGCATTGATGGTAGCAGGAATTCTCAATTTCGATGATGCATTGCGTGCAGTTGCGGCAAGAGGTCCGGAAATGGGGAGCGTAGATGTGCCCGACTGCGGCATCATGGCTTCAGTTTCCGCGTCCTTTGATGACATTGAGAAAGTTCTCGCTGCAGAACCGGGTTATGTGATTGCAGCCAACAAGAATAGCCCGAAAATGACTGTGATTGCTGGCGAATCCGAGCCGATGAAGCGCGTCATGAAAGTGTTTGATGATGCAGGTGCCACATGTGTACAGTTGCAAACAAGCCACGCATTCCACTCTCGGATCGTTGC
>PATG01000131.1 GCA_002713555.1 Planctomycetaceae bacterium | reverse complement strand
GGGAAGAAACTCTTGCAAACGGTTTTTACTGAGACTTCTAGTCATGGTTTTATCCTCCTTCGCTGGATAATTAGGCTCTGCTCTGTTCCTGCAAAAAAAACCGTCCTTTTCCTTCGACGGGACACAATTGATAGATGCAGGCAACGTGCCAAAACAGAAAATCTCTCTTAAGAAATCAATGCAACTACCTAATATAAAAAGACTTGCGAAAATACATCAGGGTCGCCTTTGATTTCGGGACTGCCATTTTAGCAGTCTCCCAAGGGCCCGGTGGCGAAAGATACCTGGCCAGAATGCGCCATTTTGGCAGTCATTCTCAAGCGCAATAAGGGCGTTCCCGACAGGTTTATGGATAGGCTCTGCGTCGAAGTCCCGCTAAAAAAACACGCAGTGCACTTAACTTCACATTCTACAGATGTATGTTGATGCGTTATGCCTGAAGAAAGTGGCTCAATTCTGGCGATCCATAGTTCGCTCAATTCGAATGTAGCTGGATCGACTTGATCAGTCGCTGCAGAACGCCAGGAACACCATTTCCCCTCCAACCAAATGCAAACGCTCCCCTCATCTGATTTAGGCAAAGCATTATGAAGATACAATTTGGCAAGAGCGAAGTTGACCTCGGCGGTAAGTATCTCACGGCGAACCTGCGCGATAGTCGTTCGATTCTGGATGACCAAGAGGCGCTGCAAGCCCGATTCGAAGACGATGGCTACCTGCTGATTCGTGGGTTCCACGATCGTAAACTCGTTCTTGAGGCCCGCAAACGAGTCCTCCAGCACCTTGCCACCCATGGATGCATTGATGGATGGTGTGATCCCACCAAATTCCAAGGCTCCGAGGATGACGGGCCAGCAGGTGATTACCCATACAGAGCAGCTATTGACGGTTCTTGAAAACAAACGTGTGTTTGATTTTTTCAATAACTTCTATGGTGAGCCCGCCATAACGTTCGACTACAAGTGGCTCCGTGCAATAGGACCGGCAGGATTTACGGGTGCGCATTACGACGTCGTCTACATGGGGCGTGGCTCCACGCGGCTATGCACTGCCTGGACTCCACTGGGCGACATGGACATTCAGCAAGGGCCGCTCGCATTGTGCATAGGTTCGCACAAGCTACCGGGATACAACAAGGTTCGCGAAACGTATGGGAGGATGGATGTCGACCGTGACCTGGTAGAAGGAATTTTCAGCAAGGACCCGGTCGAAATTGTCGATCGTTTCGGGGGACAGTGGCAGACGACCGACTTTCGTGCCGGCGATATACTCATCCTCGGCATGTTCACGATGCACGCCTCGCTCACCAACACAACCAAGCAATGGCGAATTAGCTGCGATACGCGTTTCCAGCCGGCTGGAGATGAGATCGATGATCGCTGGATCGGTGAGAAACCGCTAGAACACTATGCTTCCAACGCGCCGGGAGCCAAGATCGTACCCATGGATGATGCACGGGTCGAATGGGGTGTGTGAATTGATATTTTTTAACCGCAAAGTCCATTTCAGGCTGCATGAACATTGGTGCTGACACGTACTATGCTGATCTCTCAACTACTCGACGAATCCGGACTTCCCTGCGTCGCTGCGCGGACCGATGGTGAAGCGCGGGTCGTAAACGGCGCATCAACAATCTACGACCTGGCACGCCAGGCAATTGGCGACCAAACGGATCTGGTGACGCGAATCCATTCGCTAGGGCTCGGCGAAATCGTAAATCTGCAGCATGCTCTATGACGAAGGTCGGCTCGATGTGCCGTTACGTCATCCGGAGGCATCCAGGATGTACGTCACAGGAACCGGGCTAACGCACCTGGGATCTGCCGCAACAAGGGATGCGATGCACGCTGAAGACGCCAGCGAGCCCCAGGCCGATGAAACCGATTCGATGCGCATGTTCCGCATGGGCCTTGAGGGCGGCAAGCCCCCGGGTAACGAGCCGGGTGTTCAGCCAGAATGGTTCTACAAAGGAAATGGCGAAAATGCTATTGCGCCTGGGGCCGAGCTAGTTTCGCCCTGGTTTGCCGAAGATGCTGGCGAGGAGCCGGAAATCGCTGGGCTTTACATACTGGGTGACGATCGTACGCCCTACCGTATCGGCTTCGCGCTGTCCAACGAATTGTCCGACCACATTATGGAAAGGCGCAACTATCTGTACTTGGCGCACTCCAAGGTCAGGCCTTGTTCTTTTGGACCAGAGCTGTTGATTGGTGAGTTGCCCGATGACATCCGTGGCGTCTCTCGGATTATGCGGGCCGGAAAGGAGCTGTGGTCAAAAGAATTCTTGACTGGCGAAGCCAACATGTCCCACACGATCGCAAACCTCGAGCACCACCAGTTCAAGTACGACATTTTCCGCCACCCAGGCGACGTCCACGTGCATATGTTCGGCACCGCCACCTTGTCGTTCGCCGACAGTGTGCGTCTAGAGGATGGGGACGTGATCGAGATCGAATCGTCAGCATTTGGCCTGGCACTGCGCAATCCGCTACGGATCAAAGAGCGGTCGCAACCGCACACCCGCCTCAATGTCCGTTCGCTCTGAATACGTTGGCGATCAATTCACGCATGCCGTGCTGGAAACAGCAAGGGCAGGTAGACGCTTTTTTTGTACCAGGCAATTACCTCCACCTGCTTAACTTTGCCTGCAATCCTGGATGGTCGAGGACTTCACGATTGATAACCGTTTCTGGCACCTTCCCAGCCGAAACGTCCAGGGCAGCCTGGCAACAGCCCGCACCATTGCCGTAGAGTGCTTCGTCCGTCCAACCGACCGCGTGCGGAAGTAGGATCGCGTTGTCAAGTTCCAGCAGTGGATCGTCGCTGGCGATCGGCTCTTGTTCGAACACGTCAAGTGCTGCGCCGGCAATTTTCCTTTCCCGGAGCGCCGCCGTCAGTGCCACCTGATCGACAATCGGTCCCCGAGACGTATTCACAAGATAGGCCGTGGGCTTCATCAGGTTGATTTGATCAGGACCGATGAGCTTGCGCGTTTGATCCGTGAGTGGGCAGTTGATTGCGACAAAATCGGAATCGCGCAGGAGCGTATCCAGTTCAACCAGTTCCACTCCCAACTCGGCGGCCAGTTCCGGAGTGCAATACGGGTCGTACGCCAGCCGCGATGCAAGGCCAAAAGGCTCTAAGAGTCGCATCAGCTCGCCACCAATATTACCCACACCAACTGTTCCCACAACCTGATTGGCCAGGCAGGATCCGTAGATAAGTTTATGGTCGTGCCAGCGGTTGTCACGTAAGACCTTTTCTTTTGGGACGATTTGCTTTGCTAATGCCAACATGAGTGTTAGGGTACCCTCTGCCATGGGGGTACGAACTCCCGCAGGAGTGATCGCCAAAATAATATCGTTTTCGATACATGCTCCCACATCGACCATGTCGTAACCGACACCGAACCGTACCAGCAATGCCAAACGCTCGACACCTTTGAAACTTTCGGCCGTCCAGTTCACGACGTAAGCGATTACCGCGTCGTAGTCCTTGATTTGGTCGGGGGATACCTCCGAGTGGAGCTCCGGGAAAAACTCGTATTCGATTTTTGGATCGTCGTCGAGCAGATGAAGACCAATATCACGAAACGCAAGTTCTCCTTCTGGAGTGAGAAAGTCTCGGGTGAGACCCACACGAAATTTATCGGCCATCGTAAATCAATCCTTAATGGGGATGTTGTCTTCAAAACATGCGTGGTATTTTAACGTGCATTGACAATTCTTGTAATTGGTGACTCTTGAAATCTTGTGGAGATGAGACATGCTCTTGGAGGGAAAGCGGGCTATTGTAACGGGCGGATCGCGCGGCATTGGCCGTGCAATTTCCGTCGAACTTGCCAGGCAGGGCTGCGACGTGGTGATCGGCTACCACGAATCAAACGACGAAGGTTGGGGAAAGAAAACGGCCATTGAGAGTGTTGCCGAAGAAGTTCAGGAACTTGGAAAACGCTGTGAATGTGTTGAGGGAGACATCGCACAGCCCGAAACGTCTCAAAAACTGGTGGAGACGGCTGTCGCTGCGTTTGGTGGCGTGGATGTGCTTGCCAGCAACGCGGGTATCTGCGCGATGCAGGGCTTTCTTGATTTATCGCCAGAGGTCGTTGCCCAAACCGTGGAAGTCAATTTGTTGGGGGCGTTTTACATCACGCAGGCCGTTGCTCGCCAAATGAAAGAGCAGGGGACGGGTGGATCGATCATCGGAACAAGTTCGATCAGCGCCTTGGTCGGCGGGGGGATGCAAACGCACTACACACCCACAAAGGCGGGGGTACATTCGCTCATGCAGTCGTGCGCAATTGCCCTCGGGCCCTATGGCATTCGCTGCAATTCAGTCATGCCCGGAGCGATTCTCACAGACCTTAACAAGGAAGACTTGGCCGGCACGGAGAAGCTTGCTTACTTCAATCAAAGAATTCCCATCGGCAGAATCGGACGGCCAGAAGATGTTGCCACATGCATAGCATTTCTCGCTTCCGATATGGCGTCGTACGTGACAGGCGCGGCACTACTTGTGGATGGGGGCATGTTTGTTAATCTTCAATAAGCACCAACACATTATTTTATGAGATCCGATTATGAAAGTTGTTGACCCGCACATCCATCTCTGGAACCTGGACACCCACAGCTACCCCTGGCTTGCCAATCCTGGCGAGGCCTTTATTGGCGACTACTAATCAATTGCAGTCAACTTTCTTCCCGAACATCTTATGCGTGGAGCGGGCGACATAGAAATCGTCAAAGTCGTTCATGTCGATGCCAATCACGACCCTGCCCTGCCTGTGAAGGAAACCGAATGGCTCCAAGGATTGGCCGATCAGGGAGGGTTGCCCCAGGGCATCGTCGCTTTTGCCGATTTGGCCTCATCGCAAGTTGCTTCGATCCTCGAGCAGCATGCGGCGTATGCGAATGTTCGCGGTATTCGTCAGATTCTTAATCGACACGAAGAAGCAATTTACAACTACACGGAAGTTGACTATTTGAACGACGCCACCTGGTGCGAAAACTTCAAAATTCTTGAGAAACACAATCTGTCGTTTGACGTGCAGATTTATCCGCACCAGGCAGCCGATGCATGCCGGCTTGTGGATCAGCATCCCAACACGTCGTTTATCATCAATCACACAGGCATGTTTGTCGACCGGACGCTTGAGGGCTTCTGTCGGTGGCGCGATGGCCTGACGGAACTTGCCAGGCGTGACAACGTGTTCATCAAGATATCGGGATTGGGCATGTTCGATCGGCAGTGGACCGTGGAAAGCCTGCGGCCATACGTGCTGCAAACGATTGACACCTTTGGTACCAAGCGCTCGATGTTCGCATCCAATTTTCCAGTCGACAAATTATTCAACAGCTATGCCAACTTGTGGCACGCGTATGATCAGATTTCGAAAGGATTCAGCAATACCGAGCGGGAACAATTGTTCAGAACGAATGCGGAACGAGTCTATCGGATCTAGCAGATGAACATAGAAATCCCGTCCTCCAATCGGAAGCCACTTGGGGTGCCTTTGTGTGTGGCCCTGGCGTGCTGGGCGTGTGGCAGCTCGTCGCGAGCGCTGGCAGCAGAGACTCCTGTAGCGTTCCCGACAACAAGTGCGCTCCTGGCAATGGGGGATACTGATGTTCTTCTGGAAACAAGTAGCCTGCATCCGATCGACTGGGTGGTGATCGCAGTTTATATTCTCTCGACGGTCGCGCTAGGGTGGTTCTACAGTCAGCGACAGAAAAGTACCCAGGAGTACTTTGTTGGCAGCGGACACATGAATCCGCTGTTGATTGGCGTCTCTCTATTTGCCACGCTGCTGAGCACAATCTCCTATCTCGCCGTACCGGGAGAAATCCTCGGCAAGGGACCGGGTATTCTCGTATCCAAAACTGCGCTACCTATTGCTTTTCTGATTGTTGCCTACGGTCTGCTGCCCTTTTATATGAGGCAACGCGTTACCAGCGCCTATGAGCTTCTGGAGGAGAGACTTGGGGTGGGGATTCGACTGCTGGGGGCAGTGATGTTCCTCGCACTGAGACTTGTCTGGATGTCTCTGTTGGTTTACATGTCCGCCAACGTGATCATCGTCATGTTGGGAATCGAAGAAAAATGGGTACCGCTGGTGGTCATCGTGATTGGACTGGTGGCCGTGACCTACACGACCATGGGAGGCCTGCGTGCAGTGGTAATCACCGACCTGTTGCAGACAATGTTTTTGTTTGGTGGCGCCTGGTTAGTGATTGCCATGGTGACTTGGGATCTTGGTGGATTCAACTGGTTTCCCACCCAGTGGCACGAAAACTGGGATACCCAGCCCGTCTATACCTTTGATCCCCAGACACGGATCACATTGGTAGGTTCCTTTCTGACTACCCTGGTGTGGTTTGTCTGTACTGCGGGAGGCGACCAGACCAGTGTGCAACGATTCATGGCCACCAAGGACGCACGCGCCGCCAGACGAGCCTACGGCACACAAGTTTTAGTTTCGATTATAGTCACGATCACCTTGGGGCTGGTAGGACTTGCGCTGCTCGGGTACGCCAAAGCCAATCCGGATCAACTTCCCGTGGGCATGGACCTGAAAGCAGACGCCGACGATATGTTTCCCTGGTACATTCTCCACCGTTTGCCGGTTGGTGTGTCGGGACTCGTCATCTCAGCGATGTTCGCAGCCGCCATGTCGAGCATCGACTCCGGTGTGAACTCGATCACTGCGGTTGTTATGACCGACTTTCTAGACCGTTTCGGATTTCGCTCCCAGACGGAGAAGGGACAAATGCGGACCGCAAAATACCTGGCCCTTGGTATCGGAGTGATCGTTGTCTTCGGCAGTTCCTTTATGGGATACATCCCGGGCAATATCACGGCCGTTTCACACAAAACGGCCAATCTGCTGGTAAGTCCAATATTCTGTCTGTTTTTCTTCGCGATCTTTGTACCGTTTGCCACGCCCGTAGGCGTGCTCTTAGGAGCCCTCTGCGGCATTGCAACCGCGGCACTGATTGCTTTTTCCGGGCCATTTTTTGGGATTGATCCAGAGACGGGATTGGATCCGATCAGTTTTCAGTGGATTGGACCGGCGGCCCTGCTGGTAAATATCGTGGTGGGAACACTTGCCAGTTTGGTTTTTTGCAGAACGCGACAGGAATCGTCATGAAGTACATTAGAAACGGCGCGGAGGCACGTTCCTTACACGCCTAATCATCTTCGCCTAACCATCTTCTCTGCAGGGAACGGCCTTTGCGGCGATTGCGCGCACGGCACACGTTGTCCACTCTGCCACATGGAATGCCACGGAAGGCATCCCGGCTTAGACTCTGTAAGACCCGCAGCAGAAAATCGTGCATCACCATCACGCATCAAACAGCTCTGCGTAGTCCTCTTTCACCCCACGGAAGCCACGTTTGTAGAGGTCGATTTCACTGGTGATGCTAAAGAGCTGGCAACCCAACTCCCGGCACTTGGCGGCATGCTCCGGGCTGAGTGACAAGACCCCCCATGATTTCCCTGCCGCAGCAACACCAGCCGAAACTCTCTCCAAGGCTTCAATGCACTTGGGATGCATGACTTCACCAGGAACACCGAGCGCACAGGAGAGATCCGTAGGACCAACAAACAGGCTGTCGACCCCATCCACGGCAGCAATCTGGTCGACGATCTCAATCGATTCGGTCGTTTCGATCTGCAAGCAGAGCCACCGGTCACGGTTTGCATTGACCACATGTTCTGTCAATGGAACCGCGCCGTAGCGAGACTCCGCATTGGAGCTATACAACCCGCGAATACCGATCGGTGGATACTTGGCCCATTGCACCATGCGCTGGGCCTCTTCAAGAGTCCGTATTTGAGCCACCATCACTCCAGAACAACCTGCCTCCATGGGACGCATGACCGTACCGTAATCCGTGGGCGGCACCCGAGCGAAAGCTTCGATACCCCCCGAACGACAGGCCATTAACGCTAGTTCGATGTCGCGTTGACTAACCGGATTGTGTTCCTGATCGATCCATACTGCGTCATAGTCGTTCATGAGCCCAACATATTCCAAAAACCGCGGGTGGTTCACAAGGCTACCTAGATTCACGACGCGGGTGATTTCACCATTGGCCATTTTTTCCTTAATGCTCATTCAGTTATTCTCCAAACGGTTCGTTCTCGTGCAGACATTTCTGGGCTCAGACACGATAGATCATGCCATACCTTGAGAAACTATTCCAGGGGAGGAGTCCATCCGAGAAATGGATTCGCAGGCACTCCTGGCATGAGAGTTTCGTAAAACTCGTTCTTGTCTATCCCGCAATTTCCTGGAGGCTCTTGTTCATAGACTCCTTGGTGGTATCCTATTCCTAACCATGGGAGAACCAAATTCTATGCTTTTGTTGGCACAAATCGCACAGGACACGCCTGCAGCACTCGACACCAACTTCTCAACACTTGATTGGATAATCGTGGCCGTCTACTTGGTCCTACCAGTAGGGATCGGCGTGCTCGCTTACAAATACATCCACAGTGTGAAGGGATTTGTCGTAGGTGGCGGTGCGGCCGGCACGGCGCTCAACATCGCCACATATACTAGTACGGGTCTCGGACTGGTGACACTCATGTATGCCGCAGTCGACGGACTGCAGCATGGCTTCGCGTACCTGACACTGGCACTCATTGCATTCGTCGCAGTCGTGATCGTCGGCTGGACCGGTTTTGTCATCGTACCTCTCCGCAGAATGGGAGTACTCACCGTCTCGGAATATTTCGAGTCGCGTTTCAACCGGCGAGTTCGCATCCTGGGAGGCATGATCTGTGTTGTGGCGGGAGTGCTCAACATGGGATTGTTTCCCAAAATGGGGGCCCTTTTTCTCACCTACGTGACTGGCTTCGGTGGTGAAGCGGAAGAGACCGAGACCATGATTAATATCATCATGTCGCTCCTTATTGTAATTGCCCTGTTTTACACGGTGTTGGGTGGCATGGTCTCCGTCATTATCAACGACTATCTACAATTCATCGTGCTCTCGGTTGCCATGGGGTTGGGTTTGTATTTCTGCCTCACAAACCCAAACCTGGGTTGGACGAAGATTCTCGATACGTTGCAAACGGAGCGCGGCGAGATGATGTTCAATCCGGTAGCAGATTCGATTCCGGTGGCCCCCAAATCAATACCTGCTGACANACAGTCGCAACTTCTTGCCGACCTGTCTGATGNCATGAGGTCCAAGATCCAAAATGATGAAACGGGCGAGCTAAAAANTCTTTATCACCACAGCTATGGGTGGACCTGGCTCGGATTCAACATGGTGGTGATGATTGTTGCCATGTTTTGTTGGGCACCTGAGTCGTCACGCGCGCTGACAGCTCGCGACCCGAGTGTTGCCCAACGTACGTTTTTCCTGTCGTCACCCGGACAGTTTGCCCGCTTGGGAATTCCTGCCTTATGGGCGATGGCGGCACTGACGCTGATCGCCCAATCACCGCAACTGAAGGATTTTTTCTTTCCCACCAACGAACTCCACGGCATGCAGGGACCGATCCACGAGCCCGCTGCCGCCATGCCTTTGGCGATGGGAATGATTGTTCCCACGGGACTGTTGGGAATCCTTGTGGCGGGGCTCCTGGCCGCGTTTCTCTCAACACACGACAGTTACTTCCTCTGTTGGGCAAGTGTCATTTCCCGCGACGTGGTCAGCCCCATGCGTAAGAATAGGTTGACGGAACGGCAGGAGCTGGTAGTGATACGCGTCAGCGTGATTCTGATTGGCGTTTTCCTTTTGGCGTGGGGAGTGTGGTACCAACTGCCTGACAGCATTTGGACCTACATGAGCGTCTCCGGGACGATTTATCTGTCCGGTTGTGGAGTGGCCCTGGCCGGCGGAATCTATTGGAAGCGCGCTTCGACCGTCGGTGCCTATGCCTCCATGATTGCTGGTGTTTTTGCCCTGGCTGGGCTGTTTCTTGAACCGATCAATGCCCAGATAGAGAGCGCGGGTTACTCATGGCAACTTACCGGCCCTGGTGTTGGGCTTGGTTGCTATATTACCTGTGCGATTAGCTTTATTGTCTTTTCACTCTTGTTCCCCGATCCTCCGGCCGAAGCAGGCTGACACTTACCATGGAAACTTATCGCACTTTCTGGACTTGGGCCTACATCATTGGCATCAGTAGTTTTTACGTGATGGTGGTGGTGGTAATCCCACGGGGTCTATCCGATCTACTTGAGCTCTTTCGCAATCTTCAAGAGGAAGACCATGGAGACGACTGATTCGCGATCGAGTTCTTTTCGATATACCACAGCTGGGTTCTAGCAGGTCGGAGTATGAGTAAGGAATCGGACTCAAATTCAAAGCACTTCAGCGATGCGGCGAATATGAAAGCTCATTTCGCCGACCCCCCCGTGGAGTTTGGTAATGGCCCGCTGTGGGTCTGGAACGATTTGATCACGGACGAACACATCCAAAGCACCTTGGCTGACCTCGCAGCGCAGGGCATCGGACAAGTCGTTTTGCATCCGCGCCCCGGGTTGATGACGCCCTATTTGAGCGACGAGTGGTTCCGCTTGTGGAAGGTAGCTCTCCGCGAGGCCGAAAAGCTGGACATCTTGATCTGGATCTACGACGAGAACTCGTACCCCTCAGGATTTGCAGGTGGATTCGTAGTGGAAGCGATTCCCGAGTCGCGCGGTCAAGGCTTGCACTTTTCCGAAGTATCGCAGCCAGAGGAGTTGGGCGACGACGTCTTTGCTGTGTTCCGTCTCACCGAGGATGGCTCCGAAAACGTGACGGAAGCAGTGCATAGCGGCAAGTCGCAAGAGAGTGGCAAGTATCTCGCGGTAAATCGCGTATTTGCCGCACGGCGCAGTTGGCACGCTGGAAAATATTACGTCGACCTGCTGATGCCCGGCGTCACNGAGAAGTTTATCGAAGTCACATTCGATGCGTACCGGCGCGAAATTGGCGAGCATTTTGGAAAGCGCGTGCTGGGCATTTTTACCGACGAGCCCCATCTAAGCCCGGCAGAGTTCAGTGACCGACCGGAAATGGAACTGATCGAGCAGATTCACTGGTCGGATCATCTTCCCCAGGAGTTTGAGCGACGCTGGGGCTATGGCCTGGTCGAAAGTTTTCCCAGCCTGGTCCGCAGGGTAGGCGATTGGAAGCGCGTGCGCCATAACTTCTATCAGCTTTTGCTGGAACTGTTCATCGATCGCTGGAGCAAGCCGTGTTCTACGTTCTGNGAGGAAAACGGCCTTGAATTCACAGGCCATTACTGGGAGCACGGTTGGCCCGATTCGTCCCACGGACCCGACAGCATGGCAATGTACGCCTGGCACCAGCGACCTGCGATTGACAACCTGATGAATGAGTACTCCGATCGCGTGGACGGTCAGTTCGGCAATGCGCGTATGGGTCGCGAACTGGCCAGTGTGGCGAACCAACTGGGACGTCGCCGGACGTTGTGCGAGTCCTATGGCGCCGGCGGCTGGGATCTACGAATGGAAGACATGAAACGGATCGGCGATTGGCTGTTTGTCACCGGCGTCAATACGCTCAACGAGCACCTTTCGCATGTTTCTATCCGTGGCTCACGTAAACGCGATCATCCCCAATCATTCTCCTACCACGAACCGTGGTGGGAAGCGTATCACCTGAATTCGCAATATTTCACGCGGATGTCATTGGCTCTCTCGTCGGGAGAACAAGTCAACCATGTTTTGCTCATCCAGCCGACGACAACCGCCTGGATGTATCAACCTGAATTGGAAAGCAGGCCACATCTTGACGACCTGGGCGATTCGTTCCAGGATCTGATCAATCGCTTGGAACAAGAACAGGTTGAGTACGACATCGGGTGCGAGAATATTATTGCCGATCATGGCCGCACCGATCAGGCGCAGCTCTTCGTAGGCAAAAGAGAATACGATTTGGTCGTATTACCACCGTATACAGAGCAGCTCAACAGCTCGACCATGAGCTTGATCGAAGCCTATGTGGCGGCGGGTGGGAAGGTTGTTTGTTGTGGTGATGCGCCCACGCGGGTAGACGGCGCTGCTTCGGATCGGGCCGACAAGCTCACAACAGAGCCAACTTGGCACACAATGCAAGTGGACGATGCCATTCGACAAATGCGGGAGCGGTCCGAGGATGGATTGTCTTTCCACCGCGCGGAGGGGGATCGGGGTCTTCTATTCCATCATCGACGGCGCCTCGACGACGGCGAGTTTCTGTTGGTGATCAACACGAGTATCGATGAGCCGAGCTCAGGGACCATTCATTCACAGGCCAAGAGCGTTCACCAGTGGAATCTTGATAGAGGCGAGACGACTCCCTATGCCTTCTCCCGAGTCGGCGAAACCGAAGGTGTCCGGTTCGATTACGAACTCCCGCCCTGTGGAAGTCTACTGGTGTTCCTTTCCGACTCAGAGGAAGAATCTCAAACCCTGCAGCAGACCGATTCCAGCGTGGTGGAGCCCAGCAGTCCCATGACCATTCGCCGGCAGGGGCCAAATGTGCTGGTCCTGGACTATGTCGACATCACCGCAGGAGGTGAATCGATGCCCGGATCTTACTTTTTCCCGGCACAAAACTTTGCGTTCAAACAAAATGGCAAAGACGGAAATTTGTGGAGCAAGGCCGTACAGTTTCGCGATGAGTTTATCACGGCCCCTTTTCCGTCTGACAGCGGCTTCTCAGCCACGTATCGCTTCCACATCCAGCAGCAAATACCGGAGACCCTGGCTATTGTCATCGAACGTTCCGATCTTTATTCCATCAGCTGCAATGGTCGATCCGTGCAGGCCAACGAAGGTGAGTGGTGGCTGGACCGCTCCTTCGGCAAGGTCGACATCGCTTCGGCTGCCCAGGTCGGCGAGAATGAAGTGACGATCACTGCGAAGCCGATGACAGTGTTTCACGAATTAGAGCCAGCGTATCTGCTCGGCGACTTCTCGCTGACACCTTGTGAGCAAGGTTTCAGCATCGTACCGCCGGAGACGATACAACTGGACGAAGGTTGGAATACCCAGGGAATGCCCTTCTACGCCGAAGGAGTCGGCTACTCTCTCCAGTTTGACGTCGAAGAGCCAACCGGATCGTACGCCGTATCTCTCGGCAAGTGGTTGGGGAGTGTGGCCAAGGTGCTGGTCAACGGCAACCTGGCGGGGTACATCCGCTGCGCCCCCTGGCAGTGCGACGTGACTCCGTGGATTCAACGTGGCGAGAACAAAATCGAAGTCGTGGTGATCGGAACCCTACGCAACACACTAGGCCCCCATCACGCGGGCCCGATTGCCGGCAGAGCCTGGCCGTATATTTTTCACCAAGGCCCCGAAACGGGACCTCCACCAGGTGGCGACTACAGCACGTTCGCCTATGGGCTGTTTGAGCCGTTTGCGTTAAGCGAGAACCGTTGACGTGAGTGGAAGGGAATGGCGAAGGCCTTAGGAATCACCAAATCTGAATGACTAAGTTATGTTTTCTTTCCACGGTCGCTCGTCAGATTTGCCATCAGATATTTGTCATTAGGCATTGGGAATTTTTTAGTCATTCAGTAGTCATTCGACGTTAGTCATTCCCAGCGAAGCTGGGTACTCGTGCACCAGGTAGTACCGGGCCGGTTGGTCCTCTTCGATTTTGCAGAACCGCTCGCAGGACTCCAGCCAACAATTGTCGTTCCAGTCGTCGCACACCCGGCTGACTTCGCCGCTAACCGTGTAACGTTTGTCACCAATGGGAATTCCGGTGCCTTCTTCGCCCCAGAATTGATGAATAAGGCCTGGCGGAATGCAGAGGCTTTGGCCGGGCTCCAAACGGAGCAAGTCCCCCGCCTTGTGGTGCTGTGCCTGTCCGTCGACCTGAATGCTGAAATCCTTGTCCGAGCACTGACCTTCTTCATCGGATTCATAGAGACGGACCATGATATTCCCACCACCACGGTTGACGATGTCTTCCATCTTATGACGATGATAATGCAATGGCGGTTTTTGATTCTCCGGATCGAGAATCAGTTTTTCCGCGTAGTCCTTCCCCGAGCCGAATTTAGGCGATCCATTTCGTAGTGTAAAAAGCACTCGACCAAGTTCGTCAAAACGTCCCTGGCCGAAATCAGTCACATCTCAGCCTAACATCGAGTGGCGAATCTCATCGCACTCGGGACCCTTCGCTTGCCAGTCTTCCACGGTCCAGGATGCGAACGGTGACATGGCGAACCCGACGGCAGCAAAAACTTCACGGGCAATCTCAATGGTCTGGTCTACGGTAGATCGTTTCAACTTTCCTGTCTCCTGCTGTATTCAATAAGAAAGCGACCCCGTTCTAACACTAGGGCTCCTGGAGGTCTAGCCGTTGATTGTGGCCCCGTTTCACGGGGAACCAAAGCGCGGGATCAACTACCATTTTCTAGGTGACTCTGTCATACTTACCGACTGCCTCGGTTAAGATGTTGAACCAAAGGAAATAACTATGGCCCAAGACTACTTCCAACGTGTGGCTGCTGAGACCGGAACGCAGGTGTGGGTGAATAATCCTTCGCTGAGCGATTTGAAAAACGCAATTGAGGCAGGCGCCATCAACGGCACGACGAATCCAGCCTATGGCTCCAAACTGCTCCAAACCGAACCCGATTACATGGTCGGCGTGATCAATGACGTGGTCTCCGACCATGCAGACGATGAAGAGGCAGCAGATCGAATCTATCAAATCATCAGCGGTCGTTTCATGGATGGGTTCAAACCACTTTATGAATCGAGTGGCGGTCGAGAGGGTTATGTCACGATGCAAGACGATCCGCGCAGGGACGAAGATCCCGAGCTCATCATCGAGGCTACCCTGCGCCATGCCAAAGTGGGTGCCAATTACATGGCAAAAATTCCCGTCATCGAATCGGGAATGGCGGCCATGGAGCGGTTGGTCGAATTGAATATCCCGATCTGTGCCACCGAAGTTTTCTCCATCGCTCAAGCCGTCGCTATGTGCGAGCTTTATGCCGCTGCGTCGGCCAAGAGCGGCAATGCGCCGCCCTTCTACTTGACTCACATTACTGGCATCTACGACGAAGAGATTCAGGCTCAGGTGGCGGAACAAGGCATCGATATTTCGGAAGACATCATCCGGCAGGCGGGTACGATCGTCATGCGAAAGCAATACCGCGTGCTTAACCAGCGAGGCTATGCAACCACAATGCTGGGTGGTGGAGCGCGGGAGCCCTATCACTTTACGGAGTGGGTTGGTGGCGACGCTCACATCACCATCAATTACAGCACCTTCGAAGAATTGTTCGCATTAAATCCGCCGATCGAGGATCGCATCCGTGCCGAAGACGATCCGGCGGTGATCGAAGAATTACGCGAAAAAATCCCTGATTTCCGTCGTGCTTATGACGATGATGGACTTACTCCCCATGAGTTTGCAAACTACGCACCCCTTTTGCGGTTTCGCAAAAATTTCATCAACGGCTGTGATGCAGTTCTGGAGCAGGTTGCCAAATATCGCCGTACTTCTGCAGCGATGTAAGCTCGCCTTCCACTAGATTTTGGTGTTCCATTAATGAAGAATCAGGTTTCCCAGCGCATGATCGATGTTCAGGCACCGATGATTCCCATTGTGGGTGAATGGGTTGCCCAGCATCCGGGAGCCATTTCGCTGGGACAGGGTGTCGTTCACTATCCACCGCCACCCGCTGTCGCTGCTAACATCGCAGACGCAGTTGACAAGAACCCGCGCGTCAATCAATACGGATTGGTACGCGGGTTGGACGATCTGCAGGCTGTAATCCGCGAAAAAGTGACTGCAGAAAACGGGATGGACCTCGGCGGCGGACAATCGATTGTCGTCACGGCCGGCGCGAACATGGGATTCTTGAACGCTGTGTTGGCCATCGCGGATGTTGACGATGAAATCATCTTACTGAGTCCCTACTACTTTAACCATGAAATGGCGATCGACATCGCGGGGTGTCGACCCGTGATCGTACCAACCGACGAGCAATACCAGATCGACATAGGGGCCATCGAGGCGGCATTTACCCCCCGCACCCGTGCGGTCGTGACGATCTCGCCCAACAATCCGACCGGAGCTGTTTACCCGCAAGAATCTCTAACGGCCGTCAACCAACTGTGTGGTCAGCGAGGAATCTATCACATCAGTGACGAAGCCTACGAGTACTTCGTCTACCGGGGTACCAGGCATTTTTCTTCTGGTTCATTAGCTGATAGTCACGACCATACCATCAGTCTCTACTCCCTATCGAAAGCTTATGGCATGGCCGGCTGGCGCATGGGCTATATGGTTGTTCCCTCGCAATTGGAAACAGCTATCAAGAAGATTCAAGATACTAATCTGATCTGTCCACCGATTGTCAGCCAATTGGCGGCGCTCGCCGCGCTGAATGTCGGTTCTGCCTGGGTGCGTGAGCAAGTGGCCAGTTTCCGAGAGGTGCGAGAACTGGTACTCGCAGAATTGGGCAGCTTAGGCGACCGCTGCCAGGTTCCACAGCCCGATGGAGCCTTTTATGCGTTGGTGAAAGTAAAAACAACCTTGGATGACATGACTCTCGTCGAGTCGCTCATCCGCGACTTCGGCGTGGCTGTGATGCCGGGCAATACTTTTGGCGTGTCCGCAGGATGCTCTCTCCGCATCGCCTACGGTGCTTTGGAGCCTCAATCGGTCGCCGAAGGAATGGGGCGGTTGGTGCGTGGGTTGGAGAGGCTACTTTAAGTGAAATGGCTAAGAACTAGGAATGCCTAATGACTAAGGCTTGCTAGCGCGTTACTGTGGAATGGAACCATATTCGTCATTCGTTAGCCATTAGACATTAGTCCCGTACCGGCTTCCATGCAAATCGTATCCGTACAACTCGATATGGCCTGGCAGGACAAGGCTGCGAACCACGAGAAGGTTCGGCGATTGCTGGATAAAACGAGTGTCGGAAGCGGTGCTTTCATCATTCTTCCTGAGATGTTCGATACGGGATTCAGCATGGACATCGATGCTACGGCCCAGACTGCCTCGCTTGAATCTGAGACTTTTTTGCGTGAGCTGGCTCGGGAAAAAAATGCTGCCGTGATGGGAGGAGTCGTTGGTCCTATCGTCGATGGGAAAGCCAGTAACGAAGCGGTTGTTTTTGATCCTGCCGGCAATTGTCTGGTGCGGTATCGCAAGATGCAGCTTTTTACGCCAGCAGGCGAAGATGCCAAATTCGCTGCAGGTACTGGGCACCGTCTATTTCAATGGCAAAATGTGAACATTACGCCGCTGATTTGTTACGACTTGCGTTTCCCCGAGCTCTTCCGCCCGCCCGTACAGGACGGCGCCGAACTGATCACTGTGATCGCTAGTTGGCCCGAAGTGCGATCCGAACATTGGGTACGACTGCTGCAGGCTCGCGCGATTGAGAACCAGGCTTACGTCGTCGGAGTGAATCGCTGCGGCGCCGATCCGACACTAACTTACGACGGACGTACTGTGGGATTCGACCCCCAGGGAAACTGCCTCTTCGAAGCCGATCGAACGGAACAGGTGGTGGTCTCCAAGATCGACATTGAACAAGCACGGCAATGGCGCACCGAGTTTCCGGCACTCAACGACATCCGGAGAAGCTCGGAATGACAGAAGAATTGGATAGATCAATCGCAGACGGCAGCGTGAATGCGGACCTTTGTACTGAGCGACGAGGTCCATTGCAGTTTTTGGGCACATGGGTCCAACATGCATTTGGTGGCGTAGTCGCTTGAGAAGGATGGGTGCCGCCCTCTCGTCGAAAGACGCACCCGCAAAGTCCCAACCACTCGACTAACTACTGGCCTGGGAGGAAGGCAACCCGTACGGATCGCGATACTCCTTGGTGAGCATGCGATTGGCCTCGTCGGAGTTGACAAATCGCTGGGCTGTCGGGTCGAACGCGAGAGTCTTCTCCGCGAGAGATGCAATCTCGCCCAAGTGAACCAGGCCGCAACCCAAGTGTGCCAATTCGGGATGGGAAGCGATCTTGGGGTCGCGACTGCGAATCGCGGCAACAAATTCATCCATGTGCTGAGCATTACCTCGTTGGCCCCGCAACTCTTTGCCTTCGGTGGGCCCCGGTTCGCCCTTCCACCCGAGGTAGACATTAAACGCTCCGCGGCGCGAGAAGACCATATAGCCTTCCGTGCCGTAGAACACGTTGCCACTGTCATAACCATGGATTCCATAGGGAGTGAAGGGAAGTGACTCATAAACGACCAGCCGGCCGTCGGGAAATTCGTAAGTCACATTCATATTGTCGGGATACTCGCTGGCGTTCTCCTCGCGAATCATCCGCCCGCCGCGGGCTGTGATCTGCTGTGGCAAAGTGTCCACCCCAAGACCCCAAACGGCCAAATCCAGGTCATGGACACCGTCGTCGCCGATTTCACCGTTGCCGTAATCACGAAACTTCCGCCAGGTCTTGTGAAAACGAAGCGAATTGAAAGGTCGGCTGGGCGCGGGACCGAGCCAGCGGTCGTAGTCGACTCCCACAGGGGGCTCCGTGTCTGGCTCAGGGATCAATTGTTTTTCTAGTTCGGCCGACCAGGCACGCGCGACTTTTACCTCGCCAATAATCCCTTGGTCGAGTAACTTGCGCGCCTTTGCGGTAACAGGGCTGCTGCGTGTTTGCGTACCCTGCTGAACCACACGTCCATGTTTTTTTGCAGCGGAGATGATCTGCAACCCCTCATCAAAAACATGGGAGATTGGCTTTTCGATATAGACGTCCTTGCCTGACTCAATCGCTGCCAGTGCAATGGGTGCGTGCCAGTGATGTGGCGTGGCGATGATGCAAGCGTCGACTTTATCGTCCCCAACCACATCCTCAAACCAAGCGGTTCGTTTTATGGGACTTGGCTGACAGTCGGCAGGAATGAACTCGGCCACCTTGTCCATCTGCCGTGGGTCGACGTCGCACTGCCAGGCGATCGCAACTTTCTCGCCACGGCACAAATGCCGGGTAAGACCCTTCATCATCCCGCCACAGCCGATGAGTCCAAACCGCAGCACATTTGGCGATATCGCTCCAAAAGCGTGAACTCCGCCCAACAGACTGGCAGCAGCCACGGTGGCGCTGGAGCGAGCCGATCGCTCCAGGAAAGATCGTCTTGTCGTTTTATGTTTCATGAATAGTTCTCATTACCGGAACATGCCGGGGAGTTCGTTCACTGCGTGCGGCATGCCCGGTTTGTGCCAAAAGCGCACATCGAACTCGGCCGAGTGAAGCAGAATGCCCTCGCCGATCTCGGGGTTGCGGTGTTTCAGTCGTAACGTAATCGTCTGCTTGCCAGGCACGGCTGACGATCTCTGCAGGTCCCGCTTCCGACCCAAACAGGGCGATCGCCCCGCAGAGTAATCCACCGCCGATTAACAAGACGCCTTGAAAAACGTCTGTCCAAACGACTGCCTGGATCCCGCCCACCAGGGTATACACCACGGTGATGACGCCCAGAACGATAATCACCGTAGTGACATCCCAGCCACTCAAGTACGCCGTAGCAATGGCCAGAAAGTAGTAGGTCACACTGACATCGATCGTTCGGCTGACGATAAAGGACGCACCCGCGTAGGCACACGCCAAATAGCCGAAACGTTTTTCCAGATAGGCGTAAACCGTCATCCGGAGCGTCCGGCGGTAGAATACGACCAGATAGCGTGCGACAAATAGCATCACAAACAGCGGGACGATGTGGTAGGGAAGCATGTACAAGTTTTTGTGAAACACATTGCCTGGGTGTCCCACAAAAGACGCACTACTGACAATCGTCCCCAGAATCGAAAAACCGACCACCCAACCCGGAATGTTCCGGCCTGCCAGAAAATAGTCTTCGGTAGTCTTCTGCCGGCGCGAGAAGTAGAGCCCTAATGTTGCCACAAATCCCAGGTAAACGACGACAATCGCCAGGTCGATAGACTGCAAATCAGACTCCATTCAGCGGATTGCGTCGGGGGCCAGGTCGCCAATGGACGTTTCCAGCTCTTTGTCCGCACTGTCCGTAGCAGGAATTGCTTCGGTGACGGCCGGTCGGGCCGTAGGCGGCAGGGGGGTGTCAAATATATAGTGTGGGTCTTCGCGTTGATGCCGCCAGGTCTCGCGCATTTCGCGCCAGGCTCCGGTTAGCGTGCGTGGTTTCGGCATGTCGTCTTTTACCAGCTCGTGCACCTTCGAAAGGTTGTAGCACGGCACGCCTGCAAACATGTGATGCTCGGTGTGCCAGTTCATGTGCCAGTAGAGAAACTCAGAGATCGGATTTAAAGTGATGCTGCGCACACAGAGTCGGAAGTCGGGGACATTGTCGCGCAGACCACAGTGCATCGGCAAACCGACAAAGTATTTCAACCAGTTGCCGATGAACACGTGTCCCGACACCAGCACGATCAGAATCGGTTGGCCGATGGCGAGGAAACCGCTGATCAAGACAAGGTGAAAGGCCAGTACGCAACGCGCCCAACGCACAGCATCTCGGCGCGCTGCCGGCTGGCCCTCGTAGAGATCTTTGACCCACGGTTTGTCGTAGCGGTTGCAGGCAGTCCACAAGATGCCTCGGAGGGTTTGCAGGATGGGGGCCCCTTCCCTTTGAAAGGCAAGATTCACCGTAAACAGTTGCAGCAGAACCAGGGCCTTCAGCGTCGGGTTGCGCGGCAGTACGACCTCGCGGTCCCCCTCCGGGTGCAACGTATAACGGTGGTGGTACGTGTGGCTCATTGCGTATTCGTGGTAGTTCCACCAGCCCAACAGGCTGAAGATTCTCAGGAAGAGTCGATTAAGCCACTTCTGGCGGAAGACCGTTCCGTGGCCCAACTCATGGACCGCGATTCCTTTGAAGAAGGATCCGACTGTGCCGTGAAGAAATAGGGCCAATGCGAAAGCAACCCACCATTGGTATGTGTAGCACGTGTAAGCGACCGTGCCGGTAACCAGCCAGAGCCCGAGATGACCAAGGGCCTGTGTCCCGCCTTTCAGATCGCTGCGCTGCATGAGCGTGTAGAGTTTCTCCTTGTCGATCGGACAGCGATACCACTTGACTCGCAGCTTTCGACTGACTTCGGACAAAGGGGGGTGTTTGCTGTCCATAAGGAACTTCTCGTGCGACTGAACCATTTGCCCAGTATGCGTTTCAAAGCGTCATGAATCAAGGTATGCCAGGAGGCAGACGAGTCCTGAATTTCTGGCTAGGACCAATATCGATGATAAAGAGTCCTCGGCATTGGTCATTCCTTCCGATGATCGTTTGCGATAAACTCACTCTTTTAAACCGCCAACCCAAGACAACCGCCAGCCCAAGACACGGTTTTTTGACCTGGGAGAGAACGACGTTCGATGACCAAAACTGCGGAACCAACGATTCAGGAACTGTTTGATTTGACCGGTCGCGCTGCGCTCATCACGGGAGCCACGGGTTGGCTGGGCTCCTCACTCAGTCGCGCTCTGGCCGAAGCAGGCGCAAGCGTGGTGATCTCCAGTCGCGACGCCGCGCGTGCTGCAGAAGCGGCCAGTCAGCTGCCGACCGTATCGGGAGCTGTGCATTTTGGTGTGGAGCTCGACCACACGAGTGCAGAATCTATTGACCGTGGCTTTGCTGCTGCTATCGAGGCGGCTGGTCAATTGGACATTCTGGTGAATAATGGCTTGGAACCGCCTGGTCGTTATCTCACGGATTGCACCTTTGAGGAGTTTCATCGTCATCAAATCAACACGGCTGGTTATTTCGAACTCGCCCGGCTATTGCACGATCATGTGGTCGCCCGAAAGGCAAGTGGCTCGGTAATTATGCTGGGTTCGATGTACGGACAGGTTGCCTCTTACCCCGATGCGTATGAGGGCTCGAAAGCGAGTCCCGTTGCTTACCACGCACACAAGGGGGCCGTATTACAGATGACGCGTCATTTGGCTGCCTATTATGCAAGTGGCAACGTCCGCGTGAATAGTTTGAGCCCGGGTCCTTTTCCATCCGCAAAAGCGCCCGCCCAGCTGGCGAGCAAGCTCTGTGAGAAGCTCCCCATGAAACGAATCGGGTTGCCGCACGAACTCAAGGGGGCCTTGCTCCTGTTAGCCAGTGATGCCGGCAGTTACATGACGGGCGAGAATATCACGGTCGACGGAGGTTGGACGGCGTGGTAAGCGGCAACAGGAGTGTGTGCACCTAACCTTGACTCTAGTGGGAGAAACGAGTGAACGCCCAGGAACGCTTCAGTCTGGAAGGCAAAACCGCACTGGTTACCGGAGCTAGCCACGGAATTGGCCGAGGAATCGCCATTGCGCTCGCTCAACACGGGGCGGATGTGGCGATTGTTGATATGGCTACGCAGCAGCAGTCACAGCCTGTGCTGGATGCTATTCGAGCGTTGGGACGTCAGGCCTGGTTTTTCAGGCAGGACCTCGCACAAACGAGTGAATTGAGCGGTCTGGGACAAAGCGTCTGGGAGGAAGCAGGACCCGTCGATGTGCTGGTGAACAATGCGGGAATTCGTCTGCTGACACACTACAACCAGATTTCCATCGAGCAGTGGCGCAAGGTGATGGCCACCAATTGCGACGCCGTTTTCTTTTTATCGCGGGCGATTGCTGAACGGATGATTGCTGCCGGAATTAAAGGCCGGATCATCAACACGTCCAGCGTCAACGGGATGGTGGCTGAGGCCGGACTGGCAGATTACAACGCCTCCAAAGGGGCCGTAGAGTTGATCACCAGGAGTCTAGCCATTGAATTGGGTGCGCATGGAATCACGGTGAACACGATATGTCCGGGAATGATCGAAACAGAAATAGCTGAGGATTATGCGCTCTCCGAGGGTTTCGAAGACTATTTTCTTCAGCACATTCCACTTGGCCATCGGTTCGGGACGGTTGAGGATTGTGTGGGTGCGGTGGTCTTTCTGGCATCGCCAGCAGGGGGCTACATAACCGGTCAGAGCATTGTCATTGATGGCGGCATACTTTGTGAACAAGTGCCTCGCCTGCAATTCATGGAACCCTATCGAATGACTAAGGGCAAATAACTTAGTCGTTAGTAACATTAGTCATTAGTCATTCCCCCCACTCGCAGTGCCTTCAACGAGAAAGATCGACACCCATGCCCCCATCTCCCCGCGCATCGAAAGCCGCTATGGCGCGCCATTGGAAAGTGCTTTGTGATGATATTGGCCACCGCACGGCGGGTTTTGCGGGAGAACAACAGGCTGCCGATTACATCCAGTCGTGTTTCAAGCGATACGGATTGGCCAATATTCATCAGCAGAAGCTCGATTTTCCCGGTTGGAAAAGCTCGCGCTGTTCACTCAAAGTTCGGCCGGCAAAAGGCAAGTCTCGTGGAAAACGCATTGCGTCTGCCCGGGCGCAAGTTTATTCGGTTGGCNGATCGGTCAGCGGTCCATTGGCGTTTTTACAATCGGGATTGCCTCTCGATTTTGAGCAGCCATTGCGCGGAAAGATTGGTTTGCTGATTGGTGCGTTCGCTATGGGCGATGAGCAGGTGAAGGCGAGAGTACTTCAATCAGGAATGAAAGCTCTCCTCCGGGTCGACTCGCGAATCCCATTTGATTGGCCCACGAGCATTGGAGCAGCTCCGCAATGGATTGACGGTTACGATCTACCGACTGTGGGGATCTCCTATCCCGATGCCATCGCTCTTGTGGAACAGATGCCGCTGCAGGCGGAGCTTACGATTCGCGCCGACACATTTCCAGCAGTCACCCAAAATGTGATTGGCGAAATCGTTGGCAGTGATTTTCCCGACGAGGTGATCGTGGTCAGCGGGCATCACGACTGTGTCAATGAAAATGTGGGTGCTGATGATAATGGAAGCGGCGTGATTTTTGTGTTGGAACTGGCGCGCATGCTGTCTCGTTCGAAATTACGTCGCACGGTTCGGTTTGTCAGTTACGGTGCCGAAGAAGTGTTGAGCGTCGGCTCCTACCTCTACATTCGGTCGCTCAGCCGGTCCGCACAGCGTCAAATCGTTTTGGCGGTCAACGCCGATAGCATCTCCTCGGCGGTTGGCACCGATCATGTTCGTGTGACCGGAACGCCACAGCTCTTGAAGCTGACAGAAGACGTATGGAATGCGCGTAAACATCCCGCAGAGATCAATGCTTTGGCGTATGCCTACTCCGATCATTTTCCGCTCAATATCATCGGTGTGCCATCCTTGAGTCTAGGTCGGCCTCGGGCCGAGGGGGGCGGTTGTTGGCAGTTGCATAGTCCCCACGATACGGTCGAGCATGTCTCGGCAGCGGTGATTGGTCGCACGATCGAAACAACGGCCGAATTTTTGCAGCGCGTTGTCAATGCACGGCAGCTACCCTTCAAGAGGCGCTTTTCGCCCCAGATAGCGCGCGATGTGGCAACCATCGCCCGCGAAGTGTATCGCCATCCGTGGTCGGTAGAAGAATTTGATTATGAACGAGGGGGAGGAGAATGACTAAGGACTAATGAATACCCAATGACTAATAATCAGATGCTTCGCAGCAAGCAATCGACCAAAGCAATCACTTTTAGTCATTTCTGTATTCGTCATTCTTTAGTCACTAGGCCTTAGTCATTCCCACTGTCTCCATCCACTTCCCTGTTTCTGCTGATTCTAGCGCAGCCAGATTGCAGTGGAGAGTTTGTAACCCTTCGGCAAGAGAACAGGCAGGGACAGCGCGGTTCTCTAAGGCATCGAGGAAACGGTTCGCCTGGTTGATGAACAGCGTATCGCGCTCTGGGACGTCCGTCTGTTCCGTGTTCCAGGTTCCGCCAGGCTCGACCATCCAACTCCAGCGTCGCTCCATCAATTCATTGCGGACGGTTCCCTTTTCGCACACAACCGTGATCGTCGTTTCATTGGGCGCCTGGTACTGATTCAGGACATAACATCCCAGCACCTTTCCATGATGGGCCATGAGATGCACGGTGTCTTCAACGTTGACCCCTTCCAGAAATTGATGGGCGGCATCGGCGGTCAAACGGTTAATGGGTCCCACCAGCCACTCGCCCGCGTTGAGGAAATGTGTGAGTGCATCTTGGATGGCTCCTCCACCTTGCGCGTGATCTGCGTAGTAGATGTCACGATAAGCAGGCCGATAGAAAGAAAAGTCCTGGCCGCAGAAGACGACCAACTGCAGAGGTTTGCCAAAGCGCCCGCTGTCGATGGCTTCTTTCATGGCGATCAGGGCGGGGTCGGCGCGCCGGATATAGGCCACTCCGGCCACAAATTTTTTCTGAGCGACCAGCTCGCACAGCGCATCGATTCCTTCCAAGGTTGTACTGAGAGGTTTCTCGATCAGCAGATGCACCCCCGCCGCGGCCAATTGATGGGCCATCGGGATATGCAGATGAGCTGGAGTTGCCACAACAGCCAGGTCGTGCTCGTCGCTGAGCGCTTCGTCGAGACTCGCATAACTACGCTCTACGCCGTATTCGCTCGCGATCCGCTCGCGCAGCTCAGGGTTCACTTCGCAGATCGAGGTCTGCACACGGCCTGTTTTTTGAAAGCAGCGCAAATGTCGCTCACCAATGGAGCCGACACCGACAATCAGAGTTTTGTACACGCGGAGATTTCCTTATTCCCAGTACTACCGGTTTGAACGTATCATGATCCTAACTTGCTAAGGCTTCTTTTACTAGGATGACTACCTTCATGAACACTGGCCACGAAACAATGCACATCAACCGATTGATAATCAGCCTCTCACTCATCTGGGCGATTTTGCCTGGTCCGCTCGCGGCACAGGCCGACCACCAATTGTTGCCGGGCGAACTGCCGTATGAGGAGGTCAAAGACGAGTGTCAGGAAGCGCTACGATTGCAGTCCGGCAAGCTCTTTCGCGAGGTCGAAAAAATTGCCGAGACCTCAAGCGACGACGGCAAGACCTGGCAGACCCATGGCCCGATTAGCCCTTTCACGCTGGGCGGCAAGCTTGATCATGTGGCGATCCAGCTCCAGTCGCCCAAATACAAGGGACGCATTGTGGTTCCGCTCTACCTTGGCATGTACGGGAAACATCCCGACTACGATTACAAAGAGCAAGGCGGATATGCCATTTACAGAGGCGAAGTCATTCGGCTGCAAACCCACACGCATCATCCAGAAATGTCTGGCAGTTTTGTTTGCTATAGCGACGACGATGGCAAGACCTGGCAGTCCTGTGTGACCCACAATGGTCGAGGGTTCATGGTGGGCTATTTCAAGGATGGCCACATGGGACACATGACCTGCGAAGAGCCGGTGGTGGTGGAACTCAAAGACGGTCGTTTGATGTGCTACATGCGCAGCACCTGCGGGCGAATCATCAAGAGCTACAGTGAAGATGGAGGCGAACATTGGATGAAAGTCCAGCCGACGGACATTGCTATGTCGAACTCACCGTGTGCGATGAAAAGCCTCCCGGGGACGGGGGATCTGGTGTTGGTCTGGAACATGATGTCGGCCGATGAGATTTGCAAAGGGTATCGTCGGGGTAGATTGTGCATCGCCATCTCCAAAGACGATGGCGACACCTGGGAGAACGTTAGAACTTTGGATCAGAATCCGGGTGTCGAAACAAAGAATTGGGTTGAGCCGCCCCCCCTCCAAGCCATGG
>PATG01000130.1 GCA_002713555.1 Planctomycetaceae bacterium | reverse complement strand
CAGCCTCGACGGGGCTGCGCTCGTCACCGACCAGTGGCAAGAGGTCGTCGAGCATCCCGAGGTCGATCTGGTATTGGTGCTGACGCCCGATGCACTTCATTTCGAGCCTGTCATGGAGTGTGCAGCGCGCCAAAAGCATGTCGTCTGCGAAAAACCTGTCGGGATCGACGCCCGGCAGGCGTATACGATGTGGCAGGCGCTTCGCAAGGCGGGCGTGTTTCACTTTGTCCCCTATTGGACGCGCTACCATCCGCTTTTCCTACGGGCGCGGCAATATGTCGATGAGGGCCGTCTGGGCGTTGTGCAGGGTGTCGTCTACCGTTGGCACAATCCGCGGCCGACGAACATGCCCTACACGTGGCGTGACGACGCCCGACTGTCGGCCGCCGGTTCGATTGCCGACGTTGGTTCGCATGCCTACGACACGATTCGTTTCATCCTACGCGAGGAAGCACAGAGCGTCGTGGCGCATTCCGAAACGGTCATGCCCGCGAAGCCGGATGTCGGTGAGGTCGATTTGGGCGAGGCGATTGCCTGGTGCGAGCAGCACGCGAATGCCGGCGCGAGTCGGGGTGGTGGGACTCCCGACTTTTGTCAGCTGCTGCTCAGATTCCCCAGCGGGGTCCGCGGCTGCATGATTCTTTCTCACGCGAGCTATTACCGCAAAGGGTTTGCGCCCGAATTAGAGCTGCATGGCACAGACGGTTCGCTCGCGATCGACCGATTCTCGGGAGAGTTGCGATTCAGCGACAGTCCCGATCCGGCAAGTGTAGTTGAAACCATCACCGAAGATATTCCCGAAAACCGCTTTGGCAGTGTAGTCTTCCCGGCCCTGAGTAAACACCTTGCCGGTAATTCCGGCGACGACCGTGATTCACAGAACGATTGGCCGGACATGCAAGATGCTTGGCGTGTGCAAGTCTTTGTCGACGCGGTGGTTACTTCAGCACGCCAGCGTCAGTGGATCGAACTGAGCGGAGTGGAAGCCTCCTCTGCTGGCCCTGCCGAGTTCCAACAGGTTTGAAAATGATCGTGCGCAGTACAAGATTTTGCAAATGTTGGCTGGCGGTCGTCCTGGCAATTGGCGGGACTGCCACCTCGCAAGCTGAGCAGAAGTTTACTTTGATCGACCAGGATGTTGTCTTGTTCGCCGGAGGCGCCAACATGGTGCGCTTGCAGCAGGCCGGGTATCTGGAGGCGATACTCACCAAGGCGTTCCCGGCGGCCCGGCCTCGGTTTCGCGACTTCGCGTGGGAGGCAGATACTGTCTTCGGGCAAGGGAGCGTCATCGAACGATGGCGCACCGACGGATTCGGCGATCGCGACCAGCAGTTACAGCGCACGGGCGCCACCGTGGTCATCGCGCAGTATGGTCGTCTGGAATCGTTGAGTGGAGCCGACCGGCTCGACGAGTTTGTAGGCGCTTACGAAGAACTCATCGACGCATTCAGTAAACAAGCGCGACTCATCGTTCTCGTTACCCCCACTCCGTTTGAGACGGCGCCTAGCACTTTGATTCCCGACTTGTCAAAGCGCAACGCCGATCTTGCGCTCTATGTCGAGGCGATCGCCAAGATCGCGGAATCTCGCGACCTGGTACTGGTCGACTTGTTCACCAATGCAGGGCAGGGGCTGACTGACAATGGAATGCACATCACCGCCGAGTCCCAGTCAAGAATTGCCGCGGAGATCACGCGAAAACTTGGTATTCAAGTTCCTGCCGATTCCGATCTGGAAACGTTGCGCATCGCGGTCATCGAAAAACATCGTCTGTGGTTCGACTACTGGCGACCGGCCAACTGGAAATTGCTCTACGGCGATGACTCTGAGCGAGGCTTCACTCGGGGTGGGAAAGACTACATCCCTTTCCGGGAAGAGTGGAAAAAACTCCTTCCGCTGATCCAGCGTGCAGAAGAGCGGGTGTGGCAGATCGCAAGCGGCGATGACGATCCTGGACCGAGTCGACCTGAGCCGGAAGTACTTCACGGTGCTCCCAACGCTGACATCGAAATGGAGCTGAAGGCATTCCGCACTACGGACGGGCTCCAGGTGAATCTGTTTGCGTCGGAAAACGAAGGGTTGACCTCGCCGCTTCACTTGCGCTGGGACCCCGCAGGGCGCATGTACGTGACCGTTACTACGACCTATCCGCATGTTTTCCCCGGCGATCTTCCCAATGACAAGATCATCGTCTTGGAAGACACCGACAACGACGGTCGAGCCGACAAGTCGACCGTTTTTGCTGAGGGACTCAACATTCCGACGGGCATCGAGTTAGGAGAGGGCGGCGTTTACGTAGGACAAGGCGCCGAAATGCTCTTTTTGCAGGACACGGACGGCGATGGCCGGGCGGACAAGCGGAAAGTACTACTCAGTGGTTTTGGAACGGGCGACACGCACCAGACAATCAACTCGTTTATTTGGGGCCCCGGGGGCGAATTGTATCTTGGCCAGGGCGACGGGATCGAGTCGCGCGTGGAAACTCCCTGGGGAGCGAGCAACCTGTACAGGTCGGGTTTCTATCGAATCCGCCCCAGGCGCCTGCAACTTCTTCCGTTCCTCGATGATCATACCGCGGCGGGCAACCCGTGGGGCGTGGTCTTCGACCGCTGGGGCCAGCTCTTCAGCTGTGACGGCGCCGGAGGCATCCATTGGCTGTCGCCAGGCCTGTCGCCCACGGCGCAGGGAGCACGTTTACGCACGATTGGCCAGGATGAGGGCTACTGCGGCATCGACGTCCTGGATGGGCGACATCTTCCCGAATCGATGCAGGGCGATTTTGTCGTCAACCATTTCAAGTCCAACACCGTCAGACGATTTTCGGTCCAGCGCGAAGGATCGGGATTCTCGCTGGAGTGGAAAGAACCCATCCTGCAGTCGGCGCATCGCAACTTTCGCCCCGTCGATGTGAGAGTTGGCCCCGACGGCGCCATCTATGTTGTCGACTGGTACAACCCAATCACTTGTCACCAGGAGAACCTTTATCGCGATCCGACGCGCGACAAAGCGCATGGGCGAATCTGGCGTATTTCGAGCACCGCTCCTGCCCTCAAGCCGCCCAATCTTGCCGAGGCAACGATCGACCAGTTGCTCGATGCGCTCACCGCGCCGGAGCAGTGGACTCGTTATCAAGCCAAGCGAGCGCTCACCCAGCATGATGCTCTTCAGGTTGCCAGTTCCCTTAACAAATGGGTCCGCTCGCTCGATCCAAAACTGCCGGAATACGAGCACCATCTGTACGAAGCTTTGGGCGCCTATGCGACGATTGAGGTGGTCGAGCCGAGTTTGCTGGGTAGATTGCTCGAGGCGCAGCAGCCAATGGCCCGCGCCTACGCGACTCGCCTCGTCGGCCGCTGGCATGATCGGTTGGAAAATCCCTTGCAACTGCTCGCAAGCCGCATCGCCGATCAGGATGCACTCGTCCGGGTAGAAGCAGTTGTCGCATGCGCCGAAACGGGTACGCAGTCAGCGATCGAGACAGCAGCGCGAGTCGTCGACTCTCCGCGGGACGAATGGATCGATTTCGCCTTCAAACAAACGGTGCATCATCTTCGGCCAATGTGGATGCCTGCCTTCCAACGTGGAGAGTTGACGTTTGCCAGGCCAAGCCATCTCGCGGCCGTATTGAACGAGTCGGGAGGCGATGAGGTTCTGGAAGGTTTGAAGAATCTTGTCGATTCCAACAGTTTATCCTCTGAGGCGCGCTCGCCGGCAATTGCAGCGATCTTGGCAGTCGGCGACGGGAAAGACTGGCTGGACTATGGCCTCGACGAATCGCAATTCAAGTCCTCAAGCCGCTATGATGCCGCTGCCCACGCAAAAACACTTTCCCAGCTAATCGAAGTTGCCCGATTTCGAAAGCTCCGCCCGGAAGGAGATCTGGCTGGTTTGCTGGGGCATCTCTTGACTCAGTCGCACTCTCAAGTGCAAGCCTGTGCTCTCACCCTGGCAGGCATTTGGCAAGTCTCCGAAACCAAGCAAAGAGTCTTGGCTGCCGCGAACAGCGATCAGCTGCCCGTGCAAGTACGCTCCGCTGCGTTCCGCGCCCTGGTCGACATGCAAGAACCGAGTTGCCGCGACGTTCTTGGAGCGTACGCCCAAGCGCCCCACCCGCCGACTCTCCGCGCCGCCGCTGTCAGGTCGCTCGTCGACGTCGATGCCGAGGCTGCTGCACACTATGTCGCCGACCTGTTCGCCCGTGGCCCGAAGGAAGTCCAATCATCCGACGCGAGCGCCGTCATTTTGGCCTTCCTGAATCGTCCGGGCGCCGTCGAAGCCTTGGCATCCGCGATTCAGACAGCGCGACTCGAACCGGCCGCCGCAAAGCAACTAGTGAGAGCCCTCTTCTCGACCGGTAGATCCGACAAGATACTGTTCAACGTGCTGAGCCAGTCTCTGGGCGCCCGGACAAAGACGCCCGACTTCAACGAAACGTATGTTCGGCAACTAGCATCCGACGCCAGAAAGCAAGGCAACGCCAACGAGGGGTCCCTGCTGTTCCACTCCCTTGCCTGCACCTCTTGCCACAAGGTCGGCGGCGTCGGCGGCGTCTCTGCGCCCGACTTGACTGCGATAGGCACAACGCTCTCTGCCGAGCGGATCGTCGAAGAGTTACTATGGCCCAACCGGCAAATCAAGGAAGGTTACACGGTCGTCCAGGTCTTTACTGACGGCGGCATCGTACACCAGGGGTACGAGCGTCATACCAAGGCGAGCCAGGCCTCAGGAGACGTGCTCATCCAGAAACTCGACAGTCAAGAGACACTTCTGATCAAGAAAGAGAACATCGAAGAAACGCAACTCGCCGGCAGTCCCATGCCCGCAGGACTGACCTCGGTGCTTACACAGTCGCAGTTACTGGACCTCATTCGCTACCTTTCAGAACTTGGGCAGATAAAGTAGAGGGAGAATTCAAGTGAATAGTTGTCCAAGACGTTGAAGGGATGGACGGTCATGCCGGCCGAAGCGGAGAATGCATGGAGCGCACTCGATGGAATGATCGTCGGGGAAGGAGATAAAGGGCGCAGCTACTTGGCCTACAACCAGAAAGAGATCGCAGACTTCCAGCTCAAATTAAGTTATCGATTTTTGGGGAAAGGCAACAGCGGAGTGACCATACGTGCTCGCAAAGATGAAACGGGGACCCGAGCTTTCCAGGGTTATCACGCCGATATCGGCCATGTCGGCATTGGCAAAAAGATATTGAGAGCATGGGACTTCCATACGCCGGGCCGAGTGGAGCACGCCTGCTTTCGCGGTGACCGACTGGTGATTGACGAGAACGACCGCCCCACGCTGACCAAGATTCAAGGCGCCGTCACTCGCAAGGACATTCGAAAAGGCGATTGGAACGATATGCACATCATCGCCAGTGGCAACAATTTCAAGTTCGCGATCAACGGCAAGCCCTCTTCCGAGTTCACCGAACATCTCAATCCAGAACGCCGCTTGCATAAGGGAATGATTTTGCTGCAACTGCACGATCCGGGGATGGTGGTGCACTTCAAGAACGTTCGAATTAAGATCCTCAAGTAACTGTTCTATCAGCGTTCTAGTTGTTCGTGGCACCAAAAAAATGGTGTTTGACAACGACTGCGTTAATCTGCTTGGTGCAGGCTTCGCTCTGCTGCAACGCGGTCTGTGCCGCCGCGGCAGACGGCCAGGAGCCCCTCAAGTTTGGTTGGTAGATTCGCCCGATCTTTTCTGACGCCTGCTTTAGCTGCCACGGCCCTGATGGCTCCACTCGGCAGGCGGAGTTACGGCTGGACATGCGCGAAAACGCCTTGGCCGATCGGGGTGGTTACCAGATGATCGCATTTTAGGGGCTTGGCGTGGCTTTCTTAAGTCATTACACTGCAACGAGTTTCGGGCCGTGGCAAGCAACTGAGCACGGCTGACTAAATGTCAGGCGAGCGCAGGGCGGTAGCTGCCTATCCTAGTGAGTAGAAACCAAAAAAAGAATTATCCAACAGAAGTTCGGGCAGTGGCGCAGTCTGGTAGCGCGTTTGACTGGGGGTCAAAAGGTCGCAGGTTCAAATCCTGTCGGCCCGACTTGTTCAAGACTAATTAGCAATGAGCCCGTAGGCGGAACACGAATAGGACGGGCTGAAGCCTCGGCAAGTTGCTAGTAGCGGAACAGATTATGGCGAATCCCAGGACGCTCGTACTCGACGTCGGCAAGACAAATGTCAAGCTCCTCGTCATGAGCAAGGCGGGCGAGATTCTCGACGAAGCTCGCTGGGAAAACGTGTCGATCGACGCGGCTCCATATCTGCACATCGACGTTGACGGGATCTGGGCGTGGATGCTTGAGACGATGGCCCAATTCGCGAAGTCTCACGACATCAACGTCATTGTCCCGACAACGCACGGCTCGACAGCTGCGCTCGTCGCCGGCCGTGAACTTCTGCTGCCTATTGCGGACTACGAGGCGGCGATCCCACCGGAATTCGTCGACGCCTTCAAGGCCGTCTCACCGCCATTTTCCGAGACGTTTTCGCCTGATCTTCCCGCGGGCCTCAATCTGGGTCGTCAGCTCTTCTGGCTCCAGAACGCGCACGGAGATGCGTTTGCCCGTGCGGAATGGGCGCTGACCTATCCGCAGTACTGGTCGTGGATGCTATCGGGCGTGCCAGCCTCGGAGACAACGTCGCTCGGCTGTCACAGCCACCTTTGGAACCCGCTCGAGGATCGATTTTCATCGCTCGTCGAAAGTCAGGGCTGGGCTGGCCTCTTCCCGCCGAGAAAAGCGGCGCACGACGTGCTCGGCCCCATCAGCAAGGAAGTCCAGCAGGCGACCGGACTGTCATCTGACTGTCAGGTCCTTTGCGGCATTCACGACGGGAACGCCGCCTTCAGCCTCTATTTGCGTGGACTCGAGCGACCCTTCAGTTTGCTGTCAACCGGCACGTGGGTTGTCGCAATGAGTCCTCGACTCCCGCTCAACAAACTCAACGCCAAGCGCGACACCCTGGCGATCGTCGACATCAACGGCAACCCGCTTCCCGTCGGTCGTTTCATGGGCGGACGCGAGTTCGAAATCCTAACAGAAGGTGCCGAGTCGAAAGATTTCACCGAGCAGGATCTCGCCAGCGTGATCGCCAAACGCAGCTTCTTGCTGCCATCGTTCGCGCCCGCCGGGCCGTTCATGGGGCGCACGGGTGAGTCCAGGGGTCCCGATCCCGCATCGAGCGGCGAAATCGTCGCCCGCGCCACGCTCTACCTGGCGCTGATGACCGAGACTAGCATGCGCATGCTCGGCATGGACGGCGATCTGATGATCGACGGTGGCTTCGCGGGCAACACGCTCTATTGTCGCTTGCTCGCCACGCTTGGTGATGGCGAGAAGTGTTTCGTGAATCACCAGACCGAAGGGACGGCCGTCGGTGCGGGGATGCTCGCCTCGTGGAACGATGCGGAGACTCGATGGCCCCTTGATCCGAGTCCCGTCGCAGCTCTGGATCTTCCAGGCCTGGCCGAGTACACCGACCAGTGGCGGCGGCAAGTCGACCCGTCCGATTGAATCACCCCCCACAGGAAAGCGATTCGCTCATGGATTCCAGCCTCGTCTACGGATTCGGATTTATTCTTCTCGCTGCGATCTGTAACGGTACCTTCGCGCTTTTTCACAAGTTCGTCAGGGAGTTCGCCTGGGAGAACACCTGGGGCTGTTTCTTTTTCTTCACGATGCTCTTGATCCCCGCTGCCTTCGCCGCAGTTCTTCTCGAGGGAGCCTTCGCATGTTGGAGCGAGATCTGGAACGCTTCGGGACCCAGCGCGCTACTCATCCCCATGGCCTTCGGCTTCCTCTGGGGCTGTGGCTCGCTGAGTTTTGGTATCGGGGTGAGTATGATCGGGATATCTCTCGGCTACGCGATCATCATGGGGCTCGCATCGTTTCTCGGTTCGCTGATCCCACTGCTGCGGTTGGGGGTGGGTGACACGACTGCAGGAACGGTCATCATCGCCGGGATTCTGGTCTGCGTTGCCGGTGTCGCAGTTGCCGGTTACGCGGGGATTCTTCGAGAGCGTTCCCAGTCGAAGACCGATGCCGAGATCGAAGCACCGCAGCGCCAGATGGCGAAAGGTATCTTCGTGTGCATCCTGGCCGGAACGTTCAGTTCGGGGTTCAACCTGGCGTTTGATCTTGGTGCGCCCATTCAGCAACTCTCGGGCGAGAAGTTCGGCAATCCACCCTGGATTTCACAACTGGCGCTCCTGCTGCCGATCTTCTGTGGAGGGTTCGTGGCGGCAGGTTCCTTTGCGATGTTCAAGCTGCTGAACAACGGTACGTGGAAGAACTTCACCAACGCGCACATCGGTCGCAATCTGACCATGACATTCCTGATGTCCCTCCTACATTTTCTGACGCTGCTCTTTTACGCGATCGGAGCGGAGCACCTCGGCAAAGTCGGACCGTCGGTCGGCTGGGCAGTCTTTATGGCCATGGCGGTTATTCTTGCCAACGTCTTGGGTTTCGTCACGGCGGAGTGGAAGGACGCGAGTTCGACGAGTCGCCGATGGATTTTCGGGGGGCTCACGCTGCTCGTGCTCGGGATCGTAGTGCTGGCGATCGGCAAGGAGTTGCAGGGGTAGTCGCGTAGCTCGTCGCTACGACGAATCACGCTACGACGTATCACGCGGCGATGAATCTCGCGGTACGGGCACCTGCGGCCGCACGATCGTCCGGCGCTGTGGGGTGAGGCGCTCGAGCAGCTCCTCCGATGGCTGATAGCCGTGCCGGAAGTTTCCCCAGGATGGCCCGTAGCGATAGACCACGATACGGCGCTGGCCCTCGGTGCGCTTGGGTGACGCACCGTGGCAGATGGCATCGACGAACACGAGCGCGTCGCCCGCCTTCATGGTCACCTCGATCGAGCCCTCCACGGTGTCTACCGACATGCGACGAGAATGGCGATCTTCGACGTCCACGTCGGGATGCGGAAAATTCGACTTGTGACTACCGGGCACGACAACCGTTGGTCCATCCTCGGGCTCGATGTCTGTTAATGCCATCAAGACGTTGACCTGCCCGCAGTGAAAGTTGCCATTGTGGACGCGGTACTGGCACCGGATGACACCGTGATGCCCTCCCGAGTGTGGGTAGACGCCCTCGCCCGGGCCGCGCAGACTGGCAAAATTCTCGTCGATAAACACGGGACCGTGCCGGGTGTCAAACGTGCCCTCTCCCCCGACGAAGTATTTCACCTTCTCGAACCACGACGGATGGTCGATAAGATTCTCGAAGGGTTCGCCGGCCTCGTAGATTTGCTGCAGGTTGATGCCGTTCTTCTCACCATACTGCTGCGCGTGCACGTGGCCGTGCCAGCCGTCTTTCTCCAGCTCTGGAATCGCATCGATCGTGGCATTGAGGTCGGCCACTTCCTGCGTACTCAGCGCGCCGCGCAGAACAATGAAGCCATTGAGGTCGAAGTGGTAGATTTCTCGGTCGGATGGTTTCATGCCAATCAGCCTAACACAACGAGTCGGGTCTGGCGAGTCGACTCAGCACTTGGTTGGCCTGGGTCGCCGAGATACCGAGGGCTTCAGAATACGGATTACCTGCGAGCTTCGACCAACTTCAGCGAGTTCGACTCCAAGATAACTGCACCATTCACATGGGGATTGCCAAGTGTTACTCTATGCGTATGCGCTGGGTTGGTTCCAGCTAAATCCATGGGGAAGTTGAGTGAGTAGACAAGACATGTGTCGCCGGACGGCTTTCTATCAAACGCCTGTAAGGTCAGCACTCGCGTTGATCATCGTATGTTTTCTTACGGTCGTCGTGGATGCTACCGAACCGGCTGGGCTGTTCTTTCCAGCGAATGTGCCCACGTTAGAGTGGGACGAGTTCGCAGCGGCCGGATTCTCCCAGCCGGTNTCGGGAATCGTATTCGACGGCGAGCACCCGGCGTGCTGCGGTGTGGCGCTCGGTGGCCTGGGCACAGGCTCACTCGATATCGAAACGACCGGTGGGGGCGGGTCACTATCGGGCCGCACTTAGCCACGACCCGAACCCGTCAAAAACCTACTGAGCCTCGACCTACTGAGCCTCGAACAAAATAAGCTCGGACTCTGGCTGGGCAGGGATCACTCGATCGCTGCCGGCCTGAGATTTCAAATCAATTTGTATCCCTTCGCTGATCAGCGTTTGACCGGAAACGATCGTCNTATTCCCGCTGTTGTCTCGNGTCACCTGATAGTTTTTCGCCGTGTCCAATCCCCTNGGNTAAAAGTGATANGAGTCTTCCGCTTCGTCCGANAGNCGAATCACNGTTGCCCATCCGNGTTGTTTGGTAGGCGATACAAATTCCATCGCAAACCAGTCGCCGGACTCTACGCCGCCCGTTTCATTGACTGGTGCATGGTGATACACGTTCACGTCGCTCAAGAGTGGCCGAATAAACGACTTGTACAGATTGGCATAACGACGGAACAACGCCAGATTTACCTCCTGGAACTGGTCCACATCGGGCGGCATGAGTTGATTAAACAGCATCGGTGTATTGCCAAGGGTGTATGCGCCTCGCAGGGTCGTAACAATATCTGGTGCGAGGTGCGGAGCGTACATACCGTTCGGCGTAACCAGGATTTCTGGTGGCAGAAAGACACTCATCCCCGCAGTCATGCGATACACGTGCGGATAGCGGTTTTCGTCGCTAGAAAAGTGCTCGTCCCAAACTCCGACCGTGGCCAGGTCAAGCCGAGTTCCTCCCCCAGAGGCCTGTTGAAAGATGGTGTTCGGGTAAGCCTCCTGCATTCGCTGAACCAAACGGCCTAACACGTCATAGTGCCGCCAGTTTCCCGATTCCTGGAAGGNGCCGTGCTGGCGAATGCTCCCGTCACGCTGCGCAACAACATTGATATCGTGCCGATACATATCAATTTTGTATCTCTCAACAATTTCGCGCCACTCGGTTTCCATGTATTCAGCGGCCTCCGGATACGAGAGATTCAGTACCAACTCTGAAAACCACTCGGGATGTTCCTGATAGGCTTTGGCGGCCGACCAATCCCCCCGGCCTCCCTCTGGCTCAGCATAGAGCGCAAAGAGCAACTTGTGTTGGTGTGCAAATTCTCGCAGAGGACCAAGCCCGCTCGGGAACCATGCTTCTTTAGGTACCCAGTCACCGAATCCGCGTGCCCAGGTCGGACCATCCACAACAAACAATTCGGCACCAATCGCGGCCGCCACAGCCATGGACTTCTTGACGTTCTGCTCGTTATAGGAATCGCCGCGATAAACGGTCTGCCGATCTTCCGGCATTAAGACTTGAATACGGTAGGCCTCGTCGGCGGGACGAGGCGGCAGGACTGACTGACGAATGTGTCGGTGCATTGCCTGCACCGCCTGATCAAAATCGCCGGCGGTCAGGCCAAGATGCACTGCCGGAGAAGTGACTGTTTCACCAGGATCCACGACTCGCAGCCGATGATTCTCTGCAGCCGGCCCCAGGCAAAATCTCAGCCCGTGCTCGACCTCCAATACGATTTGGTAACTTGCCGGCCAGGCGAGTTGAGCAAAAACGTATTGCCCGCAGGTTTTGTTGCCGACGATGAAAAAGGGATCGTCGTAAGCAACGCCCTTATACTGGGAGAACTCATTGCGCCCGGCAGTTAATGGCTGCCATCCAAACCAGCCTTCATGTCCATTGTCGTCTCGCTGAGATCGGCCAACTTGGAAGTCCCCGTCTGTATTCTGCCCGTCGGTATTCCAGATGCTACCCGACCAGACCACAAGTTTTTCAATCGCAATGCGCTGTGGACCAGTGTTTTTGATCTCCAACCAGCGTTTTAGTACGGGAGTGCCATCAAGTTCTGTATGGATTTGTAACTCGACAGGCAATTGACTATGACGAAGCATGACGCTCCTTCGACGGTTGCCGCGAGCGGTCTGCTGTTCGTACTCGCCTACCCATTTCCAAGCATCGTTTAGTGAATGCTCGTGGCGAGTTCCATCTTCATCGACAGTAAGTACGACAAGCTCAAATGCTTCGGTAGGGTTGCTCTGCGAACTAGGAGGATCGGCGCCGACAGACCATTGCTGGCTACACCAACGACCTTCGACCAAGGCTTCGCTATAGGTTACGTCGCCCGATCGATAGCTAATCGATGGCGCCGCCGCTAGTGGCAGCTGGGCGACCGCGACATGAAGAAGAAAAAATGCCCCTACGGTAGTTCGTGCAATCACTTATGGTATCCTATCCCATAACTCAGGAACGTGTTGATCTCTGCGATGTGAGTATAGCCACTCCAAGTATCACCAACAATGCACTGGCCGGCTCGGGGACCGAGGTCGTGGCAGCCAGCACGGTGCCNGTACCGTAGCTTCCCTGCCAATCGCTTAGTAATCCAACACCCGGGTTCCGCTGCCAAAGCAGGAAGTCGTCGCCGTCCACGTCGCCATCGCTATCGAAATCACCCGCAATGCCGCCTGTGGCTGTAACCAAGGAAGCAACTGCTGCGACATCTGTAATAGCAATGAAAGCGCCCGTATCGGTGTAGCTACTGCCATCAAAGGTCAAAGCCGAGACGCCCTGCCCATGCCCCGCATGAATGAAGCCATTGTCGTCGATTTCGATCGTATTGATGCCGGANGGGAAGGCTAGGAAGTCTAGCGAAGTGTACGCAGCACCGGGGTTGAACTGCACGGCCGAAATTCCATTATCGTCGGCCACATGGATGATGTCGCCCGCATCGACCGCGACCGCACTACCGCCACCCACGAGTGCCAGGAATTCATCAGGCGTATAACCTACTCCATCGAAAGTAAGTGCCGACAGACCGCCGGGGCCGTCCATGGTGCCCAAGTGGGACACAAACAACACTCCGTTGCTATCGGCATCGATTCCATTAACATTCGGGGCATAAATGTCGGCGATCGCCGAGTAACTACCAGGAAGAGAAAAGCTGATTGCAGAAGGACCGTTTTGGTCGCCTGCGTGGATCACATCGCTGGTGTCAACAAACACATCACCCACACCCGGCAGCCCAGGCAGCGGTCCAATATATGCACTCGTGTCGGCATAGCCTGTGCTGCTACTAAAGGAGAATCCAGACAGTCCCCCGCCATGCGCTACATGCAGCTCCCCACCCGAATCTTCACCAATTCCAGCAACACCAGCTGGTAACGAGAAAAACGGGGCAAGCGGGGAGGCGTCCACATAGGCTGTGCCTGTATAGCTCAAAGCCGAGATGCCCTGCCCATGCCCCGCATGAATCACTTCCGAGCTATCCACAAAAACCTCGTTGACGCCAGCCGGGATGGATATGAAACCGCCTGCCGTATAAGCACTACCATCAAAGTCCAGAAACGAAACGCCTGCTGGATGGCCGACATGCAGGGCTGTGGCGGCCACCCCGGAGGAGGCACCCATAGACCACAGCAACGAGCCTATCGCCAACATACAAAACAGACTTCGCTTCGTTTTCACCATTTCACCTCAAGCGATAAACCCAAAAGATTCCCAGACCGTTACCTACGTCTACTTGCTACGTCGACGTCTGGACACTCCCACAAGGGCGCCCACAAGAATCAGGCAGGCACTGCTCGGTTCGGGAATAATCGTCTGAGTGATGTCAACGACCCCGCCCACATTAAAATAGGCCCCGGGCGTATAGCTCGATCCATTGTGAGTAAACGCAGATAAGCCACCG
>PATG01000032.1 GCA_002713555.1 Planctomycetaceae bacterium | reverse complement strand
TGCAGTGTCGACGAAACACATGACGACATGGAGGTTCGGTTCAAACACGCTGAACAAATATGTGCCATGCTAGAAGATGATTTGAGATTGGAATTGCGTGAGCAAATGGATTTGTCACATGAGGACAGAGATGCTGTTCCAGTCTTGCTCCACAACCCATTGGCTAAGGCATGGTCTGGCTCGTTAATGATCGACCTCGCTGTACCCAAATTTAGGTGCTGGCTTGATCATGGATTACCTGTCAAAATCGAAATGGCTGCGCCGGCTGGAGACTGTATGATTCATACCTCGGGTCTTAGCATCACACCCAAATCATGGGGATTGCATGTTCATTACGATCGCGTTGCAAACGTGGAATTGCCACGTGTAGTGGGGCGAATTCATGTACATCGGTTGCCACCCGGTTTGTCTGTAGCACACATCTTGCCTGGTCGGGGTAAAATCACTCTACCTGCTGAGCCTGTCAATTTGGGTGGAGAGTTTGGCCGAACCGATTGGATGGACAACGGATTGGTTCGTGTCTTGTTCCGTGCAGATGGACGATTTGACATCATGGATCACTCAACTGGACGACACATCATTGGCGCGGGAAGGCTTGAAGATTCTGAAGATGCTGGCGATTCCTACGATTGGTCCGCGGGCGGCCATCCTGTGCCACAAGCAGCCGGTCGAGGAGACAAAATGCACGAACGTGTTTTGGCAACTGATTCTCGATTTGCAGACATGGATGAATCCAATCGTCAAGTGTACCTGACCATCGAACAACAAGATGATTGGACGGCTACTGTGAGATTGCATATTGCATGGGCTTTGCCTGCTAGATTCAATGATGTGACGCAAACACGCAGTGAAGAAATGGAATGGAATACGATCGACCACTACATCACATTGCGAAGTGGACACGCGATGGTTGAAGTCGAGACTTGGGTCAACAATGCGTGCGAAGACCACCGACTACGTTTGCATGTCCCGACAGGCGTTGATGCTAAGAAAGTCCATGCGGGGGCCGCGTTTGATGTCATTGAACGACCAGCAAATTGGCCTCATCTTGGCGATTGGGAACAACCACATGTACCGACACAACACTTCAGTGACTTGCTGATAGCGGAGGAAAGCAGTGGAGGGATGGCCCTGTTCTGTCCAGGTTCAAACGAGTACGAAGCCATCACTGGAGAAAGTGGAACAACATTGGCGATTACATTGTTGCGCTCAACCGGCTATCTGAGTCGGGACGGCTTTGCCAGCCGCCGAAACCGAGCCGGACCTGTATTTGCGGCTCCCGGTGCACAGTGCAAGGGTGCGATTTGTACACGCTGGGCGGTCTTGGCTTACGAAGACGATTGGGTCGAAGCGAACATTCACCAAATCGCAGAAACATATGCCTGCCAAGCAAGCATCATTTCGGCACTACCCAAACCACAACTGGATGGGGAATTCGATGAAGTGTGTACTTCAGGAACCCGAGGACAAAGAATGCAGGCCATACGATTGGTGGGNGATGGACCGATGCCCATCATTGCCTGCTTCAAACCAGCAGCCGATGGCAATGGGAATGTCCTCCGATTGTACAACCCCACAGACCAAGTGTGGGAAGGCAGAATTGAAACCGATCTTCCTTTGTTCAACGTGCGAGGTTGTGACTTGTTAGAAAACGAAACCACGAAACCTCGAATTTCAAAGTCTGGATGGCCAGCAAAACTCAATGCAAAATCGATTGCAACTTGGCGATTCAATTGAGGCAGGCGTATGCTAAGCGATGCCGATGTACAGCGATGTTTTGCTGCCGAATATGTGACTGCACGTCAGCATTTTCTCGACCGTGCTGAGCGAATGAATTTAGACATTGAATCGGTTCCAATTTCAAAAAAAGGGCCACATGAGGAAACTTTGTGCACCGATTATATCTGGTATGGACCCAAAGATGCAACCAAATTGATTCTACACACATCGGGCGTTCATGGTGTTGAAGGATTTCCGGGATCCGCCGCAGCAGTTCACATAATGGATGGATTGAGGAAAAAACAACTGGTGCTTCCCGAGGATTGTGCAATTGCATTTGCCCATATCATCAACCCGTGGGGTATGGCGTGGCTACGAAGAGTGAATGAGGACAATGCGGATCTAAATCGGAATTTTTTACCGCCCGGAGAAACCTACGTAGGAGAACCTGAACATTACGCTAAATTAGACCACCTTCTGAATCCCACTTACATGCAAACCAGACGTGAATTTTACACAATACGAGCGGCTTGGCATTCATTCAAATTGGGATTTTCCAACGCCAAACAGGCGGTACAAGAAGGACAGTATACTCGACCAAAATCTTTGCAATTCGGAGGTGAAAAGTTGGCAGAATCTAGCCAGAACTTCATTGCATGGTGTGAGCAAAACTTGTCAAAAATTCAGCGAATTGTTTGGATAGATTTCCATACTGGTTTGGGTCCCTTTGGTGTAGATTCGCTCCTCGTTGACGAAAGTGCAGATGAGTTGGAACTTAAGCAGCGATATGGTTCTAGAGTTCAGCTGTTGGATCCAAAAAAAGGGGTTGCGTACAAAATTCGTGGTGGTATCCAAGCTGGAATTGAAGCAAGGTTTCCAGACAAGGATTGGACCAGCATCACACAAGAGTTTGGAACCATCAAACCCATTCCACTCTTGCGTTTGGCCCGGGCAGAAAATCGTTTGACACAATGGAGTGGAAAACCTCCACTCCGACTGCTTGCCAGTAAGGAGCGACGTGAAATGCTCGATGCCTTCAATCCACGTTCGCTCAAATGGAGAAAGATGATCTTAGAGCGTTCACAGGCTATCATCGTGGATGCAATCTCACATCTGTCGGAGGAATGAAGAGACGCGTACACTTCGGTGGTGATGATGAAACGTATCGAAGCCCGTGCACCAGTCCGCTTGGACCTTGCAGGTGGATGGACTGATGTCCCACCCTATACTCACGACATGGGGGGCGAAGTGGTCAATGTGGCCATCAACATCCATGCGCATGCGTCTTTGGAAATTGATGCGGAAGGGAAACTCTCTGTGAACTATCGATGCGATGCACCAGTTGGCTCGGGACTGGGGACCACTGGTGCAATCAATGTGGCATTGATGGCAGCCATTAACGGCTCGGAAAACGCCGAAGAAGCAGCTTACCAATTCGAGGCGTTACTCGGGAATACCGGGGGTCGTCAAGACCAGTGGGCCGCAAAATTTGGCGGATTTAATCATCTGATGTTCATTGGTGATTCTGTCGAAGAAATGCCGTTCGATCCACCTCGAAGTGTCCGCTTTTGGTTGCAAAAGCATCTCATCGTCGCCAACAGCAAAATCCCCCATGTTAGCGGTGATTTACACGATTCAATTTGGCAAAAGTACGCTGAACAAGAGGCGAGTGTTATCGATGGTCTGATGAAAATTCGAATGGCTGCGAGGAAAATGTCCCAGGGACTTGACCAAGATCGGCGAGACCTCATTGTAGAAGCGTTTCACGAAGTTTGTGCGGGTGTTGATTCACTAGACCCTGCACTTCACGACCCCTTTAGAGAAGTGGTGAATCCTTTGGTTGAAAATAGAGATGTTGCTGCATGGAAAGCCCTAGGTGCAGGCGGCGGAGGTTGTGTTGCCCTACTCGCAGGACCCCAGCGGCAAGAAACGGTGATTGAGGCATGTAAGGCTGCAGGATGGGATATTTTGCAGTGGGATTACGACGAGGAGGGACTCGTCGTCACTGCCAACTGATTCCATCAATGGTCGCTGACAGAGTAGAGATTGCCGGTTGCAGCGCCTCGACAATTACGACAGCCCAATCCACAACATCATTCATTGATTCAGAACGACCATGTAACAATGGCCAACGCCCCATGGAAGGTGGCCACAATTCCACGTTACCCGGTAGTTGTAATTTGAAGGATTGCGGGCTGGATGCCCATTCCATGTTATTGGCAAGGTGGGATAGCGCTCCCCTGTGACCGTTGCACAAAGCGACCGTGCGCAATCCATCTAACCGATTCGCCTCAGCTTCATCGGGGCGATCTAACTCACCAGGAGGGGCTCTCTCAAACAAGAGGAAGCCACATGTTTCGACTTGTTCATTCCAACCAAGTCCGACAAAAATTGTGAATAAACTACACCATGATTCTGGAGCTCGAATGTACCAACCCATTCGGTCAGGCTTGTTGTCGACTTCCAAGTGCCAAGTCCAGTTTGCCAACATCGGTTCCAAGCGTGTACGAATGTCTTCCAATAGCCTACGATGTTTTTCGATTGAGATGCCATCAATCGATTTTGGTTGACCGATTTGTTGAATCAACCACTGACGAATTTTTGGAGGAAAACATTGGGGTGACATCGACCAACGATGCACACCCATTCGTCCAGGGCCATCGTTTACTTGAACATCATTTGCTGTCCAACGATGAACAGAATCTGCGTCATTCCCATCTCCAATCAACAATGAAAGACGAGCATCTTCCAATCGAATGCTATTTGGCGTCATCTTGACTCTGAGTTCGCCATCAGGTTTGGGTTGATGCCCACCAGAAAGTGGATGGTCATCAAAGTCGATTTCTTCCCAGAGGCGAGCAAACAACTCCCGCTCCATGACTCAAGCGAAACGGTCGCATGACTTAATCCATCACTGAAATCGGAGGTAGAGGTTCTTTGGCCAAACGCTGTTCAAGCAGAGTCTTGCATTCATGCCTCGACAACGGAGCTTGATTGAGCAATTGATTCCAAGTTTCCTCTGTCCATTCTGCAAAATGACAAGCCCATCGATAAGATTCAATGATGAAGTCAGAGTGCTCACAATCTGGCAACGATTCTGCCTCCATCAGATGATTTCGAGCCATAGAAGATGCTAAAGCACGCTCAGAGCGCAGTAGGTCTGCCATGCCTTCTTCAACTACTGTGTTGGCAATTTTGGCACAAGCACCGGGAACGAAATTATCATCTCGAAACCAATTTTCTGAAGGCATCCAGGTTTGATTTTTGAGTACATTCCATACGTCAAAATAACGTAAACGTAGAATCAATTCAGGACTTTTTTCAAGAAGAGTTTGCAATTCATTCGGTAGGTTATTTTCCAAAACCCATTCATTCAAAATTTCACTGGAATCACGATTTGGATTTATTGTTAAAGACAGGGCTGCATGTAAGTTCATGTCCGCCCATAGCGAATGCGCAGCGTGACGATTTGCCCAGCCCCCTCCGATAGGTATAATCCAACTACCCGCCCAATCCTCAGGACGTGTATTGGCGAGACCTGTGTGCCCCCGCTCACCGCATTCAATCGGGCCTTGACTCCATTCGGGCCCCATCCAATTCGGGACCATGCCAATGAACTCATACTCTCGTTCACACTGAAACTCAATCAATCGCGCGGGCCCGGGTTCCATTATCGATGGATTCCAAGGTTGATGGCGCCAGTAATCAGTCATCGTGTGTTTGACTGAGACAAAGAATCGTGGATCCCCACCCCACTTTGAGAGTACTTTCGATTGTAGAAGTCGATTGGCATGTATGCCCTCTTCAGTCAAATCCCAGAGTCGAAGAATACATCTTTTACCACCTTCGCGACAAACCACTGATTCAAGAAATTCGATCACTTTTCGCCGCCGAGAAATTTCATCCATTGAGGAACAATCAATACATTGACAATCAAACAAACCCACACGCTTGATTTCAGAATCTGAACTTTCAAACGTTTCTCCGTAACGGAATACCAATCCTCGAATTTGAGGTGCTGATTCGATTACATCTTGAATGGCTTGAGAGGTTAGGTTCCAGGTTTCTTCGAGGCCGGGGCAACCCGCATTGGATTGTGCAGGTAGTGTGAACAGGTCATCCATCAACCATACGCCTAAACCGAGTTCTGAAACTACCTCAATCTCGTCAACAAGTTGTGGAGATATTCCGAACAAACAGCCACTCATCTGATCGGACAATACCACATCTGTGAATCCCAATTCAAGAAGTTTGCTTGGATTACGATAATCGGTTTCCAACCGTTCAAACAACGGTGAATCGTGGATGTAGGCAATTCGCATCCGATTCTCGGGCATCCCTACATCTCCAGCAGCACCAACTTCCAGCCGTGCTCAGCAAAGGCTGGTGCTGCCCGCTCCATGAATTCGTCGTCCGGAACGATGCCGATGATTGCGCCACCCGAACCTGGTTGTTTAGCGCATGAACCCAAATCTCTGGCTAATCGCACCATGGTGAGATTTTCTCCCAAGGATTCTTCACCGAACAATTCAGTGCGTAAATCGAAATTACGGTTGATTTCTGTCGCTAGGGCCTCCATATCACCGGCGACCAAGGCCTCTTTGCCCCGATGTGCGCACCATGCCAATTCATTGATGACACGAACCATCACCGGTTCCTGCTCTACCCATCTGCCGGGTAAATCAGCATGTATTTTTCCTGATTCAATGCCTGTGCCACCATGCGCCAACCACATTTTCGGCAACAAAGATTCCTCTAAATGAGAATATGCACCCCAACCTCGACCTATCATCAACTCCTCTCGGAAATCCATGTGCAACATTTGATTGTAGGCCTGAGGAAGGCGATCTTGGAGACCACCATGAATATTCAATCGCTCAGTTTCGACTTTGAGAACCATGTCTGCAACCGCATGCGGTGGCAGTGCGGTCCCGAGTCCATGGTGGGTTAGCAAGCAACGGAGAACGGCGGTAATCACAGCGGACGAGCCGGCAAGTCCCACTTGGCGAGGGATATCTGTTTCCAACTTCAATTGAAATCCACTAGCCTCAATCGCCAAACCGCTCGCGACGCACTCTTCTTGGAAGTGAATCAGAGTACCCAATACCAATCGAGACAAGCCATCTTGACCCAGATCGGGAGGGTTTTCAGCCAAACTGGCCATCGATTTGTACGCAGATTTTTCTTGCCCACACGTAATGTCAATCGTAAAGTCCCAACGATTTTCATGAGGTGTCAAAACACAACTAGAGCGCCAGTTTCTCGCGAGGGAAGAGATGCATTGTCCATTGTACCCATCCGATGGATTTCCAAGAACCCCAATCCGGGCTGGGATGGAACAGAAGATGGCCTCTGCACCTCGGCGCATGTGTCCCGACTCTAGTTCACGGGTATCTTAATTCCGTTGACGTCCAGCGGGTTTCATGGCCGGTCCAAGTACACCATTCTGGGCGATTATTCCAGCGGCAGGTTTAGGCACTAGAATGGAAAAAAACGCAGTACTGGGTTGCAAAGAACTGATTGAAATCAATGGTAAAACAATGCTTGAACATACCATTGAAGAACTCGAAAACGCTGGGATTAACCAGATTGTGGTCGTTTCATCACCGAACAAGCCAGCCATCGACGAGGCGTTGGCTAAGCGTGGGGTCAAAATCGTTCATCAAGAACAACCAACGGGATTGGTTGATGCTGTAAAATGTGCACATAAAATCACTGGTACTGGCGCTTGCTTGATCGCTTTGCCTGACGTTATGTTCACGGAGAACAACCCCTCATCACAACTCATTACTTCTTTTGCAGGTGACACATTGCTAGCTACAGTCCAGGTAGAGGCACCTTGGGGTTTACAACTCAAGGATACTGGGCGAATTACTGAGATGTGTGATACAAAAATTATCGCAATATCAGACAAACATCCCGAGCGAAATTTCCCAATTGGAGAATTCCGAATCACAGGACGTGCTATTTGGACTGAAGCATTCTGGGAAATAGAAAATGGAGACGAAGTTTCGACATTGCGCAGGTTGGCTTCGATGCGAAAATTATCAGCTTGCCATGTAAAAACGGAATACATAGATGTGGGTAACCCTAAAGGTTACGAATATGCTCAATCATTTTTTAATCGATGAGGATTGTACCCCCAACGTCAGGGATTACAAAAGCTTGTTCTGGAAGTCTTTGCGTGATTTCGTCGACAAAGATTTGTGGGTCAACTGTATTACCAGGGTCCATACCATAGTGCATCGGGACAATCAACTTTGGATTCAAGATCTTTGCTAAATCTACCGCTTCATCGTGGCGCAGGTTATCATTCCCATTGATGCATGCAAAAACCAAGTCATAATGTTCGGATACATTTTGGAAAGCCTCATGCCAACCGCGATAAGGTCGGCTGTCCCCCATGTGCAGTACGGTAGATGCGTTATACTTCACCACATAGCTAAGGTACCAGGCCCCATGCTCATTGATGTCGAGTTCTTCGTGTGCGGCAGGTATCGCATGGATTTGAATGTCGTCAATTACTATCGAATCTGAACCCATCATGGTGATAATCCGATTCTGATCAATACCCCATCCAGTGAGTAAATCCACAGAACGATTGGGGACCACAAAACGAAGTTTTGGGAAATGTGCAGCGAGGCGAGGGATAGATTCCGGACAGATGTGATCATCATGCCAATGGGTACAGAGTACCAAATCGGGTTCTGGGTGCTCTTCAGGTTCCAATGGGAATTCACCTAGCAATTTACCCCAGCGGTCGCCTGCAAACAAATCCCTCCACCATGGGTCGATAAGGATCAGTGGACCGTTTTGGAATCGTACCATCCACGAAGCTTGTGTAAGCCACCACGCGGCAATGGGAGACTCGATGGGTGACTCCATTTGCGTTTTCAGCTCGGCGCCACGACTCACTGGCTGGGTTCGATTCTCAGGAACCACCCAGTCTGCCATAAAGTTGCGAACTCGTGCAGGACTTTCAGGTTCACCCTCGCGTGAGCGCACCCGCTTGAGGCGAAGCCTCAAGATGACTACCTGAGTGCGAAAAGCAATGTCTCGCAGTGGGAAGCACTCCGTGCTACTCGTACTCACCCTACTGTTGACCGCATTTTTACCGGGAGAAATCGTCCCAATTGAGGTACAACAAGAGGCTCCACCCGCTTGGCCTGAAGGCAGTAATGCATACGACAACATGGTCTCAATGGCAGATTTTGGTTATCGCCAAATCGACTCAACTGCAAATATCAATGCGCGAAATTGGATTGCCAGTGAACTCGAATCTATGGGGTACGAAGTTGAACGGCAACCATTCACATCAGAGGTATGCAACAATTGCGAGAACATTGTGGTCACCATCAACGGTACGTTGGAAGATGACTGGCGAGTTGTTGGGGCACACCATGATGCAATCTGTTATTCACCTCCACCACTCATTGGTCAGACTTACCCCGGCTGTACGAACACAGGTGCCTATGACGATGGGACAGGGTCAGGAGCATTGTTGGAATTGGCTAGAACGTTTGCTCAATGGAATGGAACGCCCCTGCATACCTGGAAATTGGGATGGTGGGATTACGAGGAATGGCAGGGAGCAAATAGCCCTGAAGGGGGTGGCAAAGGAAGCCTGCATTTTGTTGAAAGTATCCCTGAAAATGTCAATGTGACTTACATCAATCTGGATATGTATGCACTCAATTGGCCAGTCCCCACACCTTTGGCCAGTCAACTCTCAGGATGTGATGAAGAATTCTGGACACTGTACATGTTTACATCACCTGTTGACGATTGGTCCTATTACGAAAACGAAGGGCTCGAAGTTACCGATGAAATGATTACCCATGCAGAATGGTTCCAAGGACATCTCAAGGAGATCAATTCTAATTTATCCCATCCTGAAGAATGGGTACGAGTCATTGATGATACGAAAGGGAATTCTGACCATTACAACTTCATCATGCACAATCACACTGCTACTTGGCTTCGTGGACAGCACCAGTACATTCACGAAGAAGGAGACACTTGTGAACAAACACCCAAGCATTCGCAGGCTGATTCAGTTGCTACAGTTAACCAATTGGCAGGAGGGAGAGCGAATGTCGAAGCCGGTTTGCAAACAGGACTCAATGTAATCGCTACCATGGCTTGGTGGGATTGGGATTCAACAGCAAATGGTGTTGTTGAGGACGGAGAAGATACTGCATCATCAGGATCTGGAGAACTTTCCATGTTTTTCTTCATACCGTGGCTCATCGCAGTACTATGTCTCGTCGGATTCATCACAGTGCGGCGAGAAAGGTTCCAACTTGGATTCATCATCGAAGAAGAAGATGAGGTAGATTACAATCCCAAAACAGTGGTGTTGTCGACTGGGAATTCTTTAGTTGAGAGTTATCGATCTCGGGTCGTCACTTTGTGTGTACTGTATATCGCTCAAGGTCTACCTTGGGGATTCATCACCGTGACCTTTGTCACATTCCTCGCTGTTGAAGGTGTATCTGCAGGACTGATTGCAAATCTATTGTTGGTAGGTACACTGCCTTGGACATTCAAGTTCTTGTGGGGGCCAGTGATTGATCGATATCAATACCGGCCCATGGGAATCCGACGACCTTGGATTCTATTCGCTGAGGCGGGAATGATCATTACACTCTCACTGATTCTTTTCATCCCAGATCCAAGTACAAACATTACAGCCGTCGTAGGTGTATTCCTTGTTTACAATATCTTCACCTCTCTGCAAGATGTTAGTACCGATGCATTGGCGGTTGACATCCTTCGCCCTGATGAATTTGAGAAAGTGAACAGCTACATGTTCAGCTCGAAACTTGTCGGTGGCATGATTGGAGGCGCGGGGCTGGGGACAATCATTGGGTTTGTTGGAATCAAGGGTGCGATTTTACTGCAAATACCGATTTTACTCCTAATCATGTTGGCGCCCTTACTGATGACAGAGCGACCTGGTGACATTCGGTTCCCCTGGAGTAAGTCGGAGAGACAATTGTGGTCAGAAGAGAAGGAAGAACAACGAAACTTTGGTCAGATTCTATCGAACATCCGTACAGCGTTTTCACTGCGCTCAGCCCAACTCGGAATTGTTCTCAGTTTGTCGAAATCCTTGTCTTACTTTTTGATCCCGATTCTGCCGATTCTATTTGTCCAAGAACTGGGTTGGAGTGAGGAAGGATTCAACGCCACGAAAGGTGGATTGTTGGTACTTGTGTTGATGTTCGGTTACATTGTAGGTGGACAATTGGGGAAGCGATTCGGAGGTAAATCGGTCATCATTTACTCGGCTTTGGCAATGGTGTTTGTCAGCATCATTTGGGGTTTCTCGAAACCACTTTGGGAGAATCAAATCTTCTTGGTTTCGATTTGGTCAATCCACACATTCTGTCAGGGCATGACTTACATCAACATCTTCTCACTAATGATGAAAATTACATGGCCGGAAGTTGGTGGAACACAGTTTACGGCCTACATGGCAATGATGAACCTTTCAGCGGTCATTGGTTACGCCCTGACTGAACCATTTACAAATCGATTTGATTATTCATCATTGATTGTACTTGGTGCAGTCCTTGAATCAATCATCATCCTCTGTGTGATGTTCATCGACCCTGATGAAACACGACGAGTTCTTGGAACAGGTACCACTGAAACCTCTTGATTACAGATAGTCCTCTAGGTTGTCCGAACCGCCGACAAAGATGGGGTCGGTTCCTCTGACATCAAAGACAATGGGTACTGTGCGATGACCAGTCATTGCAACAAATTCCATCCTCAACTGACGATCATGCTGAACATTAACCTCAGACCATGACAATTTGTGTCCATCGAGATACCGCTTTGCCTTGAAACAATAAGGACAGACATCTGTACTGACGATGAAAAAGTCCGTTTTAGCACGGCTCAGCAATGCCATTACCCGTGCGCTCATACATATCGGAAGATGTTGACCTTCATCAACCGTTGTCCGTGATTGTAGCCGTTGTTTGAACCCAATCCACCAATTCTTGTTGTTGTGCGAGGTTCACCATGTGTCCCTTGTGATGACGAAGAACGGTGACATCCCATCCAGCTTCTTCAAAAATTTCAACAGTTTGATTTGCTTGCCACATCGGTACAATATGATCGGAATCACCATGCATGGAAATCATTCGCTTGGGTCCCTTACTGTCAATCGAAAGTCGAAGTTCAACCGGCCTTGCACTCTTGCCACCAATCACAATGACACCTTGAATCTGTGCTGCAAACTCGGTAGACAACAATTCTTGAGCCAATGCACTTCCCTGACTGAATCCACCGACGATTAAGGGCCCTGTAGGCATTTGAGAAATAAGGTAAGCTAGACTTTCATCAACTTGAGAAAGTGTGTTTCCATCGAGTGGTGTTTCAGGTGGTGCATCTCGTATCCACCATCCACTCCCGCGCTCGGGATGTTTGAATGGTCCTTCAGGCAACAATATATTCCAACCAGATGGACACAGGGTTTCAGCCAATGGACGAATCATTTCGGGTGTACCAGTGAGTCCATGGAGCATGACCAATGTTCCCATTGAATCCCTCACAGCACCCACGAATTGGTCAATCCACCTGCAACAACCAAGCGAATGTAAGAATCTCCAGTTTGTGTAATTGTGAGGGTGTAATCTCCACTTGGATAGGGAATGGTCCCAAGATTACCCGATTCCTTTGCGCCTGACCCCCACTGGCGTGTCAAGGCAGATGCAGAATTGTGATCGCGAAGGGTCAGTGATCCGCTGCTGGTGCCTCCACCCATTTCTGCATCGAGCCAGTAAATCATTTGGTCATAGGGACCTTGGCTTGGATGATCACCTACAAAGAATGAGTCTGTGATTTCAATATCAGGTGCTCCGGATTCATGTATCCATTCTTCAGCAAAAATATCTCCTGCTCGGATGAACCATACGTTTCCGGTGTGTCCATCTCCACTCCCTGTTAACATCATTCGAAGTTGCAAGACTTCTGATGAATCATACCAATACAACGAACCGATGAAACCTGACCACCCATCATAGGAGTAAGTCAAACTTTGTCCATCAGATGAAGTTGCAGACAGGCTGACCTTCCCGTTATTGATACCAATCACCTCAGTGTTCCAGTCAATCCCAAATAAAGTGAATGACCAAGATTTGCCATTCACGAGTGGGAAATTCAGTACGGATTGTGGATTTCCATTTTCAAATGCTGACAGATTATCATGGGTGATACGGCCTAAGAATGGATTGTGATTGAGCACAGCGTGTCGCTTCGCTTCACGCTCGCTTGAAATGGCGAGCATGTATGCAGTTCCATCCTCTGCATCATCTTCGGCGACGACCAAGCGTGCAGAGTCGTCTTCCCACTCTGGTGTGGAGAAGGTGTACAACCACCACTGACCAATCTGCCATTCAGCAGGTTCAGACAAATCTGGATCACCAGGTCCGTTGTTAACGGAACTCCCGCTCTCAAGACAACCCGCAAGGCTGACACTGAGCATGAGCAGGGCCATCAGTGGTGCGCGCATGGCACACCCTCGGGGTGTGTTTCTCTTCAAACTTCTCAGAGACTGCCAAGTTCGCCAGCCTTGGTGAGCATACCAGCGATCACAACGCTGACAATACTCATCAACTTGATGAGAATATTGAGAGAAGGACCGCTTGTGTCCTTGAATGGATCGCCGATGGTATCACCAACAACTGCTGCGTTGTGTGCTTCGTCGCCCTTCTCTGCACCGTCGATTTCACCTTGCTCAATGGCCTTCTTGGCATTGTCCCAAGCGCCACCTGCGTTTGCCATGAATAAGGCCATCAGTACACCGGTTGCTGTTGCACCTGCGAGAGTGCCTCCCAAAGCTGCACTGCCAAGCAACACACCGATGACAACTGGGCTTGCTACGGCAACAACACCAGGCAGGATCATTTCCCGCAGAGCTGCCTTGGTTGAAATATCAACACAAGTAGCACTGTCAGGTTCAACTCCTTCGCGTCCTTCGAGCAAACCATCAATTTCCTTGAATTGACGGCGGATTTCTGTAATCATATCTTCAGCAGCACGGCCGACAGACTTCATGGTCATGGCTGCGACCATGAAGGGAAGAGCTGAACCAATGAGAAGGCCGATTACAACCATCGGCTCCGTAAGACTGAGATCTTGTGCTTCTAGCCCGGCACTGGTCTTGAAAGCTGCAAACAGAGCAAGTGCGGTCAAGGCTGCACTTCCAATTGCGAAGCCCTTGCCGATTGCTGCGGTTGTGTTTCCAATGGAGTCCAATCCGTCAGTGATGTCACGAACCTCCTTACCAAGTCCAGACATTTCCGCGATTCCGCCCGCGTTGTCTGCAACCGGACCATATGCATCTACGGTCATGGTCACACCGACCGTGCCTAGCATTCCCATTGCAGCCATTGCAATACCGTAAAGCCCGGCATCTCCGCCACCCATCACTTCATTTGCACCAAAGATTGCTGCTGCCATCAAGACAACTGGAACAAAAACGGATTGCATACCAACTGCAAGACCTGCAATCGCATTGGTTGCACTACCAGTCTTGCTGGCTTCTCCAATGTATGGAATAGCCTTTACCTTGATTCCAAAAACATCCTCAATTCCAGTATAGTATTCTGTCACAAGTCCGATGAGAATTCCGACAATTGAACCGATGGCTACTGCTTGGATGACAGTTGTATCCAATTCCATATAGTCCAAAGCAAAGTATCCTCCGCCAATGAATAGGGCAGCACCGATGAAGGTCGTGTTGCGCAATGCTGCACCTGCGTCCATATTCTTCATTGCGTTGATAGAGAACACACCGATGATTGATGCGATGTAACCAACAATTGCGAGAACTATTGGAATCATCAAGTAGTCATCGCCAAGTCCTGAACTGGCTGCTGCAATGACCATGGCTGCGATGATGCTACCCACAAAGGATTCGAAAATATCTGCACCCATGCCCGCAACATCACCAACGTTGTCGCCCACGTTGTCAGCAATGACACCGGGGTTGCGAGGGTCATCTTCGGGAATGCCTGCTTCGACCTTGCCTACAAGATCAGCACCAACATCCGCAGCCTTGGTGTAAATTCCACCACCTACGCGTGCGAAGAGTGCGATGGATGAAGCACCCATTCCAAATCCTGCGATGTTTTCAACCGTCAAAAATTCGGTCTGAGTGAAGTAGTACATGAGTGAAATTCCAGCCAGACCTAATCCACCCACTGCAAGGCCCATGACTGCGCCACCGTTGTATGAGGTGGTGAGTGCTTCAGCCTGACCACCATCTGCAGCAGCCTGAGCTGTTCGACCATTTGCACTGGTTGCTGAGCGCATACCCGAGAAACCAGCTGCTACACTGCACAGTGCACCGATGATGAATGCGACCATGGTTTCCATTCCAAGGCCATTCTCTTCACCACCAACAAACAGCAATACTGCAACAGCAGCGATAAACATCGAGAGCATCTTGTATTCAGCGAATAAGAATGCCATTGCACCATCCTGAATCCGCCCTGTGATTTTCGCAACTGTTTCATTTTTGATTTCAATTGAATCTACTTTCCTGTATAGCAAAAACGCCACAATGAGTCCGAAAACTCCAGTGCCAATGCCCAACATACCAACTTCTGTTCCTTCCATGGTTATCCCTCTGGTTGGGCGGCCGACCTGCGCCACCCATATAATCTCAAGGGCGACAAAAGTGGCCCTAAAGGGCCATTTTACGGCATACAGAGTTTCGCGAAAGCAGCCAATAAATCGCCGCCATCGTGTTCTTGCTCAAAAGCGGCGAATTCGGTATCATCCAAATCGCCATCCTCGTGTGCCTGATCGATGACTGCACGACTGGCTTCTGGATGGAACTGTACACCCCAAACGGGTTTACCTGCAATTCGCATCCCCGCATTTTCGCAATGCTTCGATGATATGATGCGTCTAGCGCCTGGTGGGAGGCGAGTCACATGATCCTGATGTGTAAACAGACCCTTGCGAGTAGGGGAAAGCAAGGTGTCCATCCCGACAGAAAAGAGAGGGGAGACTGAATCTGTTCGCTGTGGTGCTCTCTCGACCTCGCCACCAAGCGCCTTGCAGAGTAACTGATGCCCAAAACAAATCCCGAGTACTGGAATATTTGCCGCCACAGCCTGTTGAAGAACTCGGGACGCATCATCCATCCATGGCTCCCACATGCTCACGTTGGCCCGTGAACCTGAACAGATGACAGCATCAGGTTCCAAATCGTCGATTGATTCGGGAACATCGATTCTTCTGTAGGTGATTCCATTTGACTCCCATTCTGAACGAAAACTCTCTCGATTGCCCAATTGAGGAGTTAATAGCAAACATTCTGCAGGAGCGAAAGGTGCCATAATTTCCGCATTTCCACCCTGCCCAAACGCCGGTCGGTCGACGAGAAGATCAAGGAGGACAACTGTTGTCATACAACTGGGAAAGAGGGTTGGGTTGAAAGCCCTCCGCCTGCTCCATCTCACCATGGCAGAGGTTGATCGCCAATTGATTTTGGAGAATGTCGGCCCTGTACAGGCCGTTCTAGATGCCCACGATGGGGTGGTGAATGTTATGGACACCACGGATGGCATCATCATGATTGGTTTGGAAGGCGGTTGTACAGGATGCAGTAGCACTCCGATGACAGCCATGCAAATTTACTATTCATTGATGAAGTTGGAAGAAGTCAACGATGTAGTGTTTGTCAATGGTGAATTGCCTGCTTACATGCGCGCATTTATAGATGACAAACTCAAGTCAGAGTCGTGACCAACTTGAGAATAATCGCTTTTACGCTAGTTCTTCTGTTNATTTTGTCACCTCTCGCTTCCGCGGAAGATAGTGATGGTGATGGTTACGATAACCCNACAGATACGTTCACAATCTGGGATGGAGCTGACGCATATCNGAATAATCCTGATGTTCACGAACCTGTTTTTTCGACCGGCTGTGATCCTCCGGTTGCCAAGTTGGATTTAGCTGAACCCGTTACGTTTACCTGTACCATTCGAAATGAGGGGCCGGTTGCAGTCAACATCTATGTTGAAGTTGAAGAGGGTGTACATCTTTCAAACCGATTCGTNGCAGGAACGTATGCGATTGAATCTGAACAACGCATTGATTTGAAAATCAACTTGGTGGGTCTTTCGCAAGGAATTACAATGGCGAAACTGCAAGTTTTTGCCCGAGCGAATGGTTCTCCATCAGACGTGTTTGAGATGCCTATTGAGGTCACAGGTGATGAGTGGCCCGGATTGAACAGCCAAGGAGAGAGTTCCTCATCACCGAGTTTCTCTCCATTCACGACATTCATTGATGAAATATCAGATTGGTTATCACAACACTCCCCTTGGGAATTTTCCAACATGAGTGCTGGGTTGCTTATCCTCCTGATGGGTTTGGCTTTAATGGGAATCGTGCGAAGAAAAAGATCGCGTTCGATTTGGCAACGAAACATGCAGCGGAAAACAATTGAAGATGATCGAATGGAAGCTCGATTCGATGCCATACGCAAGGAGCGTATGTTTTCGTATGGTGAAGAACCCACAATTCCCGAAAGTCCGACATTCATTATTCGCAGAAATCGCTAATCCGAATCGCCCTCCGATTCACGGTTTTGTTTCATGATTTGGTGTGGATTCATGCCTTGTGAGATATTCCGGCCCTTGATGTTCAGACGGGCCATGAACGCAAATGCCAAACAAAGGACTGCAAGAGGTTTTGGCAAGTAATTGGAACCCCATAGGCTACCCCCTTGTAAGTCCAATACAATCAATGAAACCATGGTGCACAGGGCCAAGACGACCATGGTCCACTGAGCGCGATTTTCAGACTGATCGGTACGAGAAAATGTGGCGATGAGAACCCAAAGCATCAGAGTCAAACCACACAGCAGTTGGCTGAGTGATTCAAGGGATTCCATGATGCTTCGAATTCAAGGCGGCACTTCAGCCTGTGCCAAGAGTCAAGAACATCCGATTGGTCTTGTTTACCATGGTGAGTGTGGCGAGTTGGAGTCTCCCGAGACCCCGCCGAAACGGACCACCTTACTATTCCAAGTCAAACGTCGTCATGGTGCTTGAACAAGTCGGTGTCTTGCTTGAATTAAAAGGCGCAAATCCTTTCCGTGTACGTTCCTATCAAAATGCATCTAGAACCTTAGGTGGGTTGGAGGAAGATTTGTGGGAAGTGACTTCAGAAAATCGGCTGACCGATGTCAAAGGTATCGGCAAAGGTATTGCCGGCCTGATTACTGAAGCACTTAACGAAGGTACATGGGGAGATATTGGTGAATTGTATACGAGTGTTCCTTCCGGCCTCATTGAGATGTTGGCCATTCCGGGACTCGGGCCAAAACGAATCAAGCAATTTTACGAAGAACTTCAAATTGAATCGATTGAACAACTGCGAGTTGCTGGTGAAAATGGATACCTGAAAGAGCTCGACAGAATGGGTGTAAAATCCGAACAAAAAGTCCTGGATGGGATAGAGTTACTCAAGCGATTTTCAGGCCGTCGTCGGTTGGATGTCGGAATCTTGTATGGGGAAGCATTGGAAGGTCGGATTGCAACCATGGATGGTGTTTCACGGGCCCAATTGGCTGGTTCCACAAGGAGACGAAAAGAAACAATTGGGGATTTGGATATCGTCGCTGCTGTATTGCCTGAAGATGTCGAAACTGTAACTGAACAAATTGTCGACTTACCAGGAATTGCTGATGTCAAAGGAGCGGGTTCATCAAAGGTGAGCATCATCCTCGGAACCGAATTTTTCTCTGATGAAGTGATGGAATCAGGATTAGATGGTGGAGTTCTCGAAGCATTGGGTGGAGATGCTTACGAAGAAATGGCATCGAACACGACCATTGATGCACAAGTCCGATTGGTCCCTCCTCATGTATTTGCATTTACCTTAGCCTACTTTACTGGCTCGAAAGAACACAATGTTCGCATGAGGCAACGGGCATTAGACAAGGGATTAAGATTGAATGAATTCGGTTTATTTCCTGTGGACCAAGTGGGTGAATTGAAAGGGATTGAAGCCGCCAAGTTCTCCTTGCCCGCTCAACAAGAGGCTGATATCTACTCTCACCTTGATTTACAATGGGTCCCACCTGAATTACGTGAAGATACAGGAGAAATTGAAGCATCAATGTCGGGACTGTTGCCTGAATTAATGGAGCCATCCATGTTGAAAGGCGCATTCCATAATCATACGACCGCATCGGACGGGACTGCCACTTTGGAACAAATGGCACTAGCTGCGCAGCAACTTGGATGGGAATTCTTAGGCATCGCTGATCATAGNCAAATCTTACAGGTCGCCAATGGGTTGAGCCCTGATGAATTGGTCTCACAATCTGCTGATATTCGTTCACTGAATGAGAATTGGGCAGACAAGGGTGTTGATTTCCGCTTGTTTCACGGTAATGAATGTGACATACTTCCCGATGGGAGTTTGGATTTTACCGATGACGAGCGGAGTATATTGGACCATGTTGTCGGAAGTGTACACCAATTGCCTACGTGGATGAAACGAGATGAAATCGAAAACACAGAGACTCTTATTCGAGCAATTGAGGAGCCTTCATTCACCATATTGGGACACCCTACGGGAAGAATCCTCGGTGGCCGTGATGGATTTCCNGTTGACCTTCATGCTGTCCTTAGACGAATGGGTGAACTCAATGCAGAGGGACAACTGAAGATTGTCGAAATCAATGCCTCTCCTTATCGNTTAGATCTAGACTGGCGTTATTGTCGATATGCGAAGGAGCAGGGTGTACCGATTTCCATCAATCCTGATGCACATAGTACACAAGGTCTGAAAGATGTGTGGTTCGGAGCGCAAATAGCCCGGAAGGGGTGGCTTGAACAAAACGACATCATCAACTGCCGTAGCGGGGCTGAATTGGAACAACTACTCTGGTGAAGACATGCGAGCAATGATGGTGGCTACGCTCTTACGCTTGGGATTACTTGCTGGTGCAGCGTTCTTGTTACTATTCTTGTGGTTTGGAACCGGAGCTGAACGTTCTCCAATCGGATTGATGATTGGAATGACTGTTGCAGGTCTAGTTGGACTTTGGTGGCTAGAATTACAAATACAAAATGCGCTCGAGAAAGCAAAGGAGGTCGAATAATGGGGGCAATGAGAGTCATCGTTTTCGCACTTCTTTCTGCAATTCCAGGGACCATTTTNGCCTTGTTTGGATTTATTCTAATCGGTCGTCCAGAGACATGGCAAAACATCCAGTATGCTGCTTGCTACGGACCATTGTTTGGGTGCATGGCTCTCGGTGCTTGGTATGGAGTCAAGGTCAACCGTGATGAGGAGATGGAGGCATGAAACGGTCAGAAAAGGCTGGAATCATTGGACAAAAACTCGATGAATTGTACCCCACCACACCGACCCCGTTAGATCATTCCAGCGCTTACACACTGTTGGTTGCCGTAATGCTCTCTGCACAAACCACAGACAAGAAAGTCAACGAAGTCACCCCAGCATTGTTTGCTACTGCCGATACACCAGAACAAATGGCTACACTTGAGGTAGAAGAAATTCAAACCCTGATTCGGGAAATTGGGTTGGCTCCAACCAAAGCCAAGAACCTTCGAAAAATGGCGGAACAAATTGTTGCCGAAGGTGGATTGCGCCCTGATTGGGATTACTTGGAGAGTCTTGCGGGTGTGGGACACAAAACCGCGAGTGTGCTCATGGCTCAGTGGTATGGAATCCCAGCTTTCCCCGTCGACACCCACATCCATCGATTGGCAGCACGCTGGGGATTGTCAAAGGCGAAAAATGTCGAGCAGACAGAACGGGACCTCAAATCACTGTGGCCTAAAGAAACTTGGAACAAGCGTCATTTGCAAATCATATTCTTTGGAAGAGAATACTGCCCTGCAAGAAATCACGATTTGACAAAATGTCCAATATGCTCGTGGACAGCAACTAAGAAGAGAATCAAACAAGAGATGGGGTCTCGCTAATA
>PATG01000031.1 GCA_002713555.1 Planctomycetaceae bacterium | reverse complement strand
AATATTGCCTGCGACGCTCCCGTGTATTTGGATCTGTTCATTATGAGCAAGTGAGTCGTACAGCTTGAAAAACTGTTGGGATGTGGTGGGTACTTTGACTGCCAATAGTCCGTCGTCAAACCAGTTCAATTCGACGACGGATTTCCAGAATGCTTCGGCAGTCTGTAAATCGGAGACATCACTTCCCCACAGATTTCGAATTTCATCGGCCAAGGATTCGCAGGCGCGCTGCGGTCCGGCCAATCGCAAAAAGATGAATTGCTTGTCTGGGCGGTAATCAATCGCATCCAATTCCCAGCGCGAGGCGGCCGCTTCCGCGATGCGGCTGGCTGCCTGGGTTTGCGAATCGCAAGCAACTTGGAGCGAAATGGTGACTGGCCGTTTCGGAAAGACTTTAAAAGTCAATGAAGTCAGCACACCAAATCTTCCTAAACTCCCAACTAAGTATTTTGGCAGGTCGAAGCCGGCAGCATTCTTGACAACTTTGCCACCAGCGCGAATGATCTTCCCATCTCCACTAATAAATTGAACACCCAGCAAAAAATCGCGTATGCCACCATATCGAAACCGACCAGGACCCGAGAGACCTGCTGCAACGGTGCCGCCCAGGGTTGCTCCTGCCTCCACGAGCATCGGATCGAAGGGCAAGTATTGATTTTTTTGAGCTAAGGCACATTGAACTTCGTCTAAAGATGTTCCTGCAAGTGCCGTGAAGGTGAACTCCGACGGCTCGTATTCGGAAATACCCTGGAGTGAACGCAAAGAAACAAGCGTGGCATCATCGCATTGCGTGAGCGGCAATTTGGTGCGATTCCCGACAGGCAATAACTGCTTTTCGGTAGCCACAATTGCTTTCAGATCATCTAGGTTCGCAGGGGCTTGCGGCATACTATTCACGGCTGATCACCCCTGATTTTTCCAGTGGGTGCAGGCCACTTTGCGATAGGGCGGGCGCTTCTTTGCCGGGGAACATTTTGCCTGGATTTGCAATAAGTTTTGGATCAAAAGCACGTCGTAGTCGGTCCATTAGGGCGAGTGTTGGTTCGTCAAACATTTCGGGTAAGAAGTCACGTTTTTCCATTCCTATGCCATGTTCACCAGTGATCGATCCGCCCATTTCAATGCAGAGTCGTAAGATTTGAGCTGCTAATTCTTCAGCTCGATGAAGGGCGCCAGCTTCTTTGCCGTTGAACATGATTAGTGGATGCAAATTGCCGTCACCGGCATGAAAAACGTTAGCAACTCGAATGCCTGCTTCTTGCGAGAGTCGCTCGATTCCTACCAGAGCCTCGCCTAAACGTTTGCGGGGTACGACACCATCTTGGACTAGAAAATCAGGACTCAATCGCCCCACTGCCGAAAAAGCCGATTTACGCCCCTTCCAGATGAACAGGCGATCTGCTTCATCGCGGGCTACCCGTTTGGCAAATGGATTTGTTTTGCGCAAGATTTCGTCAAGCTGTTCACGTTCGTAGGCTATTTTTTCTCGAGGTCCTTCCAGTTCAACAATCAAAACGGCTGCTGCACCAGGCGGATAACCACAGGCGACTGCTGCTTCAGCTGCTTCAATGGCCAGGGCATCCATAATCTCCAGTGCACCGGGTAGCAATCCTTCATCAATGATCGCAGAGACAGCATCACCAGCCGCTTGCAACGATTCGTAACCAACCAATACGGTATGAAACATCTCAGGCTTGGGCAACAAACGTACTGTGATTTCGAGAGCAACCCCAAAGAGTCCTTCGCTACCACAAAAGAGCCCCGTGTTGTTCGGGCCGACCGAATCGACGCTCTGGCTGCCAAAGGATACGACTTCTCCTGTGGCCAATACGGCTTTGCAACCAAGCACATGATTCGAAGTCATACCGTATTTCAAGCAGTGAACTCCTCCCGAGTTGAAGGCAACATTTCCACCTAGGGTACAGACACTTTGACTGGACGGATCGGGCGCATAGTACAAGCCATGCAGGGCGGCAGCATTGCTGATGTGCTGATTCACGACTCCAGGCTGGACGACTGCAATTCTCTCATGGGGGCAAATCTTGATAATCTCATTGAGTCGATTCAGCGCGATTACGATTCCGTTGGCAACAGGCAGTGATCCACCGGACAAACTTGTACCACTGCCCCGAGCGACNAACGGGATACTCCTATCGTGGCACCAATGGACGGTTTGGATCACTTCNTCCAGTGTTTCAGGAATCACAACGGCCAGAGGTTTGGCGCGAAAGGCCGTCAACCCGTCCGATTCGAATGCAGCCTGAAAAGCCGCATCATGAACCAGACGCTGTGGTGGGAATATCGATGCGAGTCCATCAAGAGCGGGCACGATTATGCCAGACAATCTTCTAGTGCTGCGAGTAAAGTACCAATGTTGCGTCGTGTTGCGCTATGTCCCATCAAGCCAATGCGCCAAGCTTTACCAGCAAAAACACCGAGCCCCCCACCAATCTCAATATCGTATTCGTTGAGCAAGCGTTGACGAATTGCCGCTTCATCGATTCCCTCAGGGACAGAAACACAGTTAAGCGTGTAGAGAGAATTCTGGGGGATGTACTTCAGCCCTAGACGCTCCAGACCGCCACGCAGGAGATGATGCATTTCGCGATGTCTGGTCACGCGGTTTTCGAGTCCCTCTTCCAGAACTATTGCGAGTGCTTCCCGGAGTGCGTACACCATGTTGATGGGTGCTGTGTGGTGGTAAGCACGTCCTGTCCCGCCGGTATAATAATTTTTTAACATCGAGACATCCAAGTACCAACTCTGGACTTTGGACTTGCGAGCATCCATTTTTTCGATAGCGCGGGGTGAAAAAGAAACTGGCGAGAGGCCCGGTGGGCATGCCAGGCACTTCTGAGTACCAGAATAGATCGCGTCAATTCCCCAGGCATCGACATTGAGTTCGTGTCCACCCAGCGAGGTCACCGCATCAACTGCAAGTAGCATTCCCGCAGGGTGAACGATCTCAGCAATCCCGGTCAGGTCCTGGTGTGCACCCGTAGAAGTTTCGGCATGAACAATACCTAGCAATTTAGCCTGTGGGTATTTTTCAACTGCAGCGGCGATATCCTCGCGTGTAAACGTTTCGCCCCAGGGTACCTCAATAGCATGCACGGTCGCTTGGGCACGCTCCATATTGTCTTTCATTCGGCCGCCAAAAACGCCGTTGATGCAAACAATAACTTCGTCTCCCGGTTCGACCAGGTTGACGATAATGGTTTCCATTCCCGCCATACCGGTTCCCGACACGGGAAAGGTGAGTAAATTTTCAGTTTGAAAGACGCTGCGCAACATCTGACACGTTTCGTCCATATACTGAATGTATTGTGGATCGAGATGACCAAGGGTCGGTGCTCCGATCGCCTGCAGGATTCGTTGCGGCACCGTACTGGGTCCCGGTCCCATCAAAAGACGTTCTCGGGGATTGAGTTTTGGAATGTTGAGGGAGGATTCGTCGACCATAATGAGCTCTTCAAAATGAGGATAGATTTGCCAGGACCAAGAGTGGCCCCCTCAAAATCGCACCACCTTAAAAAAATATAGCTTTCGAAGGCGGCAAGCGATAGCCCCGCCAAGACATGGGATGGGCTAAAGCAGTTCACTTTTGAGTGTTCCGCTATAGCACATCCGTTCCGTTATTGGGATGCGGGTTGTGGGTAGCAACTGAGGCCGCCGACCGGTAGGGAGGATGCAAGGCCGAAGGCGGTAGTTGAATACTCGGGATGCGAGATACACATAACAGGTAGCTGACCCGTATCCCGCATCTGGGCTAGAGAGAGATGTTCATGGAGTGAGAATCGAAGATCGAGACTCTAAGATCGATGAAGAATCAATTCGAATGGATTGTTAAGCCAGCTAGAGCAGTAATAGAGTGCAGATCGCACGCCAGTAATGTCAAAAGTTCGCCAGCTAAGACTTCAACCATCGGCTATCGCTCCAATTCTCCCTTTTTACGGTGTATCAACGGGTGTGGGCTCATTGCCATCTAAGAACCCGGACAATGCACGCGAACGGTAGGGGGATTGCAATTTGCGTACGGCCTTCGATTCTATCTGGCGTACTCTTTCTCGAGTAACCGAGAAGATTTTACCGACTTCTTCGAGCGTGTACGTGTAACCATCAGCCAGACCATAGCGGAGGCGTAGGATTTCTCGCTCGCGATAAGTCAACTCATCCATCACCTGTTCCAGCCTCTGTCTGAGCGCTTCGATATTGGTGTCGTAGAGTGGATCCTCATCACGCTGCTCCTCTAGAAACTCACCAAAGAAGTTGTCGTCGTGATCTCCGACGGGTTGGTCAAGTGAAAGTGGTTGACGAGTCATTTTGTAAACACACTTTGTGTCTTCAACAGGCAAGCCCGCTCGTTCAGCGATTTCTTCGGGGTTGGGCTCGCGGCCAAATTCTTGCACAAAGTCTGCAGTCGCGATTCGTATTTTGCTCATAGTGTCGATCATGTGGACCGGCAACCGGATGGTTCGGCTTTGATCTGCTATGGCCCGTGTAATGGCTTGGCGAATCCACCAGGTCGCATAGGTCGAAAATTTATAGCCGCGTGCATGCTCAAACTTGTCGACTGCACGCATTAGGCCCGTATTTCCTTCCTGGATCAAGTCCAAAAAGCTCATGCCACGGTTGTGATAGCGTTTTGCAATGGAGACCACCAAACGCAAGTTTGCAGCCGACAGATCTCGTTTGGCGGCATCGTAAGCAGTTCTACGTTGGATAGTACGTTTCGTTAAACGTGCAAGGGTATGGGGTGTCTCCAGCGTGATTCGCATGAGATAGCGCAACTCCTCAGTAAATTCGTGCGCCTGGCCTGCATGCATCATATTTTCGGGATGACAAAGTTGCTCCTGGACCAGTGACATTCGGGCACTAATTTTTTGGAGCTCCTCAATCACCGGCAAGAGTTTCTGAAGGCGTAGGTTTAATTCCTCAACCAGTCGTACTGCTTTATTTCGACGAATAACTAAACGTTGCCAGGCCTCTCTTTTCTGAGATGTCTTAGCTCGACGACTCACAGCGATGCGGAAATCAGTCTGATTCTGTGCTAAAAGCCTGCGGATTGTCTTGAGGTTGGGAGTGATTCGTTTCAGAACACGTTTTTTCTCTGCTGTATTGGTTACCGATATTTCGATGGTACGGTCCAACCGTAGTTCGCCATCGGCGACTTTTTGTAATAGATCGACAGCGCCATGCAGGACAAAGTCGTTGCAGAGCATTGTACGGCGAAATCGTGTGCGTGTTTTTTCGATACGTTTAGCTGACGATACTTCCATATCACGGGTCAGCATGGGAATTTCACCCATTTGCATTAAGTACATTCGAACGGGATCTTCAATCGCCGTGGCTGGGGTGTCTGTCTCTTGCTCTTCAGGGGCCGTAGGGTCTGCGGGTAGGAGATCATCGTTAAGATGATTGCTCGGAGAAAGGTTTTTAGTAGTGGTTCCATTTGTGGCCCCATTACTTTTGGCCTTGTTGATTGAGGTTGAGCCGTTGAGTTGTGATTTGCCATTCGTCTTAGCATGGAGTTTATTTTTGGTGGACATGGCGTTCTCCTCAAGGCCGGCGGTGGATAAGGCAGTGTTGAGAACGTCCAATTGCAGAGCGTATGCCGCATTCACACGATCTGGGGCTTTTCAAGCGGTAAGTTTCATGCTCATATGGGTTTACGCCTTTGAAATGGTTGTCGAAGCAATTGTTTGATGCGCCAAAATGTTGCCTGGACACCACAAGTTCCGTTGTCTGCTGTTGCTTATTGGCATCATGTTGAAAGGAATACACCCTATGCGGTTAGCCCGCGCTCTTTGTGCTCATGATCAGTACGATCCGAAAATTAACGCTATTGTCACTGCGGCTAATCTCAATTTGTTGCAATTGGACTACGATTTCCAAATAGTGGATGAAGGGTCGGTAAGCCACTCTGCGACGGGGTTTTTGAAGCAGATGGAATCTCTTGCCAAGACGTTCTTTTTAGAATCAGAATTGCAATTAATAACGAATGCTGGTGGGTATGCAGTCGTTGAATGTGCCGAGTTGCTGGGACATTTTTTGAGTGATCGAGGTGCTCCAGAGTTACCTATTACGGCAGTACGTGGTGCGAATGTATTGCCTCGCCTGGAAGAGCTTTATGCTGAGGGCGTTCCGCTTGTAGACGAACATACGGGACGATCGATTTTAGATTTTTCAGAGCCGCTGCTATCTGCGCATGTCCAATTGGGAGCTGGTCCAATTGCGGCGGCACTGGCTGAAGGATCAAGAATAATTATTGGCCAATGTTACGATTCTGCTGCTCCCTTTCTTGCTGCTGCAGTACATGCTTATGGCTGGCCTTGGAACCAATACGACGCACTCGCAAACGCAGCGACAGCGGCAAATCTGGCACGGCTGGCAAACAGTCTGAATTCTTTGGATGACAAATCAGGTTTGCTTTCTATGTTACCACCAGTCTTCGAATTGGCAGCAGACGGCGCAGCGACTATCCTGCCATTATTGCACCAGGAGTTCAACAAGACCGGCTTGCTCGAATCTTTACACGCTTCTGTTTCTGGTGCAACAACTCTCTCGAATGCTGACATTCGTACAGACATTACCGATATAGATCTTCAGACAGAAGCGTATGGATCTTTGTCGATACGAGGGGTACTTGGAGAGGCTCCCCAGCAAGATTGGACACTCACTGCAATTTTTGCAGATGGATTCTGTGCCACAGCACTTTTTGCGATTACGGATGTAAAAGCTTTGCAGCGTGCTGAAGGGGTCAAGGCGTCATTGAATTCACTATTTCAAGCCGCTGGGTTTGCAGGACAGGATATCCGTACCGAATGCTTACAGCCCCTGGAAGATTGCTCTGTAATCTATCTGAGGATATCTTGCAAAAGTTTTCTAAAAGAACCTGTTCTCCTATTCATTCAAGAAATTGCGAATTACGCTGTGCGTAATGAATCGCAGGAATTCTATTTGCTGGATGCTCCCTTACAGGTCCGTCGAACGACCAGAAGTTGTCAAGTTTATATGGACCCAGATGTGGTGGACGTATCGATTGATACGCGTACGGCGCGTGAGTGGTACTGAGTCTTCTTATGGGATGGTATTCAAAACGGCGCTCCTGCAATATTCTAAATACTTTGAAATTCTTTACGACAAAGTGAACCCTAAACATGTCCATGCCTGGTGGTCTTATTGAGGTAAAAGTAGTTGATTATGCTGGAACGATCGTGATGAATCGGCCAGACCACAAGAATCGACTTACACGACAGATGATTGAGCAGCTCTCCATTGCGCTGGACGATCTCTATCGAGAAAAGAAAGTACGTGCAATTATTCTAACTGGGGCAGGAGATGTTTTTTGCGAAGGCATCGATTTTAACGAACTTCATGAGACAAATAATCTTGCCACAGGAACCAAAACCGCGCAGCAACAATGGGGTGACGACGCCGCTAATATTCGAGATTTGTTTGTAAAACTATTAGAAATAACAAAGCCCGTCATTGCTTCGGTGAACGGTCCTGCCTTATCGGCGGGTGCAGGGTTGGTAGCGGCCTGTGATATAGTTGTTGCTGCAGACAATGCCAGATTCGGAATTCCCGATCCACAATTCGGACTGGTTGCTGGTGTTGTAGCACCTCTTGTTTGTCATCGAATTGCTTCGGGCCAGGCTGCTCGGCTGCTTTTGACCGGCATGAGTCTCGAGGCCTCTGAAGCCCAACAGCATGGCTTATTTCATGAATTGCTCGACTCCAGTAAGGTTTGGGCCAGGGCCATGGAATTGGCCCAAACATGTGCCACCGGTGCCCCTGAATCGATTCAACTGACGAAGCGGTTATTAAATGAAACGGTTGGCGAACATCTGCACACGCAGCTTTCAGCGGGAGCTGTCATGCAAGCGACATCCTGCACGACGGAAGCTGCCCGGGAAGGAGTTGCCGCGCATCTTGAACAGCGTCCTCCCCAGTGGAAATAGCCAATATTCTTTGTTCTGTGCTGCTTACGAATCCATGCAGTGCCTCCAGTCTGAATCCTCCCTCAAATAGCGAATGTTGCGGTGGTAATAGTTGCATGGGGAACTGAGAAAGTATTTAGATAGCAGGGGGAAAAGACATATTGGGAACATCAAGGNAACACAAAGGTAACATTCGATTTCTATTCTAGATGGAGCGGTACACAAATTGATCGCACCCTACTGTGCGCCAGACCAACAATTTATTTTCTCTGGCGAGTGCACCCCGGAGACCTTTGGTTCTGGTTGTGTGTAAAAGGACCTGCATAAGGAGCAAGAAAGAACCTCAAGCCAGCCAACCACAATTTATTCACACAATTCGTGATGTGGGCTACCGGTTTGAGCGCAACGATTGATGGGGCATGGATGTGGTTCTTCAAACCAATTCTAGTTGGTTTAGAGTGTCCCATTAAAAAGCAATGAGCAATATCGTAATAATGTTGAAACGAGTAGTCCCAAACNACACTCTCTAAAAGATATCCAGACGTTTGCGAATGTGCTTGATCGAACACGAACACAATGCCTTCGTGGGAGGGGGTAGCTCTCCTCTGCCAAACCGCTGGCAGAGTCACTCGCAAAGTCTCTAATCGGCCCTCCTTAACATGCTTAGCTGCGGTAGGCGATCCTCAGCGTGTTCCTAGGCCTTCCGTCGCATGCCCCATCGTTATTGCCAGGAAATGAATAAGAGTGCCACGCAATCGGGCAATCTCCAATTTCGATTCTACTTTTTATGATCTACTGAGTACGGCTCGAAATGCGGGTTCCGAACAGCATTTTTAAGGTTAATTTGTGTTTTGACTATATTGCACACCCTTCTGGCATCAACTATACTCTCGGGTAGTTGCGAAGAATCGCAACGAGCAGCGATGAAGAGAAAAAGAAGCAGGTTCGACACCATCTGGTGCACCTTCCGATTGGTTCTTTCCGTCACGCCGCACTCTGCGTAGCTTTGCCCTTTTTGTGTAAGTGCCAGACGCCTATTTTGTGGTCTACTGCTTTTGTTGATTTAGGTTGGTTGTAAGGTTGTGAAGACTCGATCAGGCTGACCAGGTTTATTTTTTTGGAGGCAGTTATGCCAGAAGGTAAGATTAAGAAGGTTATTTCAGACAAGGGATTTGGTTTCATCGAAGGAGAGCGGGACGACCTGTTTTTCCACCATTCCGAAGTGCAAGGAACCACGATTGAAGAGCTCAGCGAAGGCCAGATGGTCGAGTACCAGATCGGCCAAGGCAAAAAAGGCCCCTGTGCAGTATCCGTACAGTTGGCTCAATAAACTGNTGGCTCAATAAACTGATGGCTCAATAAGCGGGCTTTCAGAAAAAACACGAGTAAGAGAGCGCTCCTGGATCGGTAGATCGAGGAGCGTTTTTTTTACTAATGAGTGTTTTGCTAATGAGTGTAGCCACCACTTATTTCTAATTGCCACTAGTTTTCGCATTCATTCATGGCAGCAAATCCGGAATGCGTAAGAGAATATCCGCCATTGAACTTTTCTTTGAAAAGCAGTTCCTTATCAATCAGGAGATCCAGGGCTGCTTTTTCTTGCTCCAGTTCCGGGCCNGAAAAACAAAGCATTTCCCCGGGGGTGACCAAAAATTTTCGAAATGTGCGAAGCACACGTTGTTCAGAAGTTGATAACAAATGGATCTCCAGATAAATAAAAATAAGTCGAGCGTTCGCCAATGCCTCCCGCNCCCTCAGCTGCAATTCTAGTGAAGCAGTATGTCCGGAGACCTTTTCGTACGCATTTTTGCGTTGATGCTCCTATTTTCCGTCTTTGCCAGCACTTATTCTAGCTTTTGTCATGAATATGGCCAAGACGTGAATCCACGTATCCGCTGACTGCCTGCTGCTACTCTAGATGGTTTTTTCACGATTCGCTTCTGTTCAAGTGAGACAAACCTGGTTGCAAGAACGGGTTACGTTTTTACTGGCTTGAGAGTCCTTTGAGGNCGGGATGACGCAGAGAAAATCGTAGTTGACGCGNCTCCGCAGCGCAATGTGATACAATCCGATCGTNTGAGACCCGACTGATATCTGTTGCAAAGGGGCGTTTCAGAAGATCCTTACTCGTCTGAGAAGAGCATTTTACTCAGTCGGCTGTAAGAACAGTCCGTTTTTTAATAGTATGGGCCGTCCTTTTAGTAGTGTGGCTTTTACTAGTATGAGTAAGTCAATCATTGGTACCACAAGAAGGAAGTGGTTAAACTACTTATCATTTTTTGTTAATTCATGGTGTGATATTTTACGTATCTTAATCGTTAGGAGGCGCGCTAATGCTGTTATCAAAAAGTAAGTGGAAGAGGCCACTAGAAAAATGGTTGCATGGCTGAGCTATGCGACAGTACTATTCCTGCTCGCAGGGTGGACTTGCAGCTCTTGCGATGCAGCGCTACAGACATTTACAGATCGTGCAGCGTGGCGGTTGGCAGCCGGTGGCGGTACGGGTGATCTGACCGAAAATTTCGACAGCTTCAATGCGGATGTTCCTTACGACACGGCTGCCGTGGTAGCCGGTTTTCTAACCCTCTCAAAGAGCCCGGCAACTGCTGACACTTCCTGGCGGATGGATGCTATTCCTACTTCATTTACAGCCTTTCCCGATTTGAACCGAACAACATTTGCTACGAGTCTGGCTTTTCCTAGCGGCAATACGGTTTTGAGTCATGCTCCATTGGCGGCTATCGAATTTGATTTTGGACGTTCTCCCACTTTTTCTGGGACGAACAACATTCTCACTTCGCTGAGCGATGCTACGTCCTTCGCCAACACAGCAACGACCGGAGGGTTTTTTGGNATTGTCTACNATGCTGGCGAANGTTTACTTCGCTTAGCTGGTCGGCAGTAGGTTTTGTGGGTAGTGGCATTGATGATGTCGAAGCCTATACGCAACTCATCCCCGAAGCATCCAGCCTATTACTTGCTCTGGTGGGCTTATTAGGAAGTATGGGACGCCCGCTTCGAGTAATCGCGATGAGGGAGTATTGCAATGAAGTGTGGGGAGCGAGTGTGTGCGTTTCCCTGCTTGCTTCTATCCGTAATTCGCAGCACATTCGGGCCACTGCGCTAGCTTCTGGTCAGACTCATTAGGGTGCGTTGCTTAGGAAGGCGTCCTGATACATGGGCATGTAGCGGTAGTAGACTTCCAGCGTGAGGATGGCCAGCGTTGTGGTGTAGATACGTCCTCCCCTTTTGCTCCAGACCTCTTCGAAATACCAGCTTCCCGTTTCGTGGCCAGTGGTTGCTTGTGACTTGACCAGGTATTCGCGCATGCGCGGGTTCCAGCGCTTCCATCCTGGGCCTCCCAGATGATGCAAAGCCTGACTGGCATAATAGTTGAAATACATGTCATTCTGATGGGGCGCCTGCTCGGCGATACGAGCCATCCCTTTGAGCATGGGGCTGTGGTCGCGCGGCCAGCCTAGCATCATGCGCGAAAAGAGGCCCACGACAGACATGGAGCGTCGCTTTGTGGAGGGTTCCTGATATCCATATGTGGCTCCTCGCTCGTCCTGTACCCCATCCAGGAATTCTGAAGCACGGTACCAGACTTCCCGGGGTACTTCGAGTTTGCCGAGCAGAGCACTTTTTAATGCGGTGATTTGCCAACCGGTGACCGATGTATCGCCGGGCTCTCCCGGATTGTAGCGCCAACCACCCTTTTCGTGTTGCGCATAGACAATAAAGTTAACGGCTTCTTGCGCTGGGCCGGCCAGGTTTTTGTCGCGTGTCATGGCATACGCTTCGCAAATTGCCAGAGTAGCGATGGCTTGTGAATACATGTCGCCACTCTTTTGTACCAATAATATTCCATCGTCCTTTTGTGATATTAGTGATTGGTCACGTAAATCCCCTCCGAATGAAGTGAGCAGCATTTTGTCTACCAGGTAATACAATCCTTTGGAGACGGTTTCCTGGTAGGGGCCCTCATGCTGCGTGTAGCCGGCTCCCAAAAAACACAGCACTGCCAGGCCTGTTGAAGCGGTGGTGGATTGTATGAAACCTGAGTTCCGACAGGCGCCGTGGCATTGGGGGCAGGATTCCAAATCGAATCGCCAACCCCCATCCGCAAACTGGTGCGCTGCCAGCCAGGCCAATCCAAGTTCCACGGCAGATTCACTGGCTTCGGTACCGCCTCCTGAGAGCGCCAAACCACGGCGATTTTGTGGTCCGCGACCGCTTATACCACCACCTCGCGAGGCTAAGGGTTGACCGATCGATTCGAAAGTGGGACCGAGCTGATACGGTCTGGCAATCTCAGAGGAATGTGCCAGATTTGGTATATCGACTAGCGAGCCATTGGGATTTGAATTGGATGCCGTTAACGGTGTCAGAGTCTGGCTGGGCATTAACAATTCTCCACCGACCATACTGAGTTCGTTGATATCCAAGTCCAGAGATTGGAGATCTTCGGTTGCTATATTTGCCTGCAGAGTTCCTAAGCCAGCATCCCTGGGGGGGCTAAAAACCCATAGTGAGAGCATGAGCACAGCTGCCGCATGCAATACGGCGCTGGCCAGCCATGAGGGCATGCTGCGACTCAGCAGCATGCTGTCGATGAGAGCCAGGCACCGCGCTGCTCGTGAGGGAGCATGTGGTGAAGATTGTGGCCCAGTCGCCTTATCTGCTGTCGTTGCGCATGCAGTCGCTGTTCCCGGTTGGACGGCAGCCAACGGGGATTCAGGGATCAGAGTTGGATTTTCGGCAGATAAAGGCTTCACGGCTGCCGCCTACAAAGGGGGCGAATTCTCGGTTCCGGATTGGCTGTAAACTACCCTGCTATGGCTACGTGGAATGGGTCTCCAGTCGCCATGATTGGTATCTTAAGCCCAAAACTCAAGTATAACTTGCTTTTCCACCAATCCCGGACCTATTTCACCACTGGATAAAGTGCAAAAAAGCCCTAAAATGCAGGGCTTGCTGTAAATGTCGCGTCCTTCAGACAAGTGAAAGCGGGGAGAAATCCCTCATTTTGCCCGTCTCACACCCTCAACCCTAAATCGCTCACAGAATACGATGGCTAAAAAATCTGGTGGTAAGAGAAAGAAGAAAGTGGAGTCCGTGTTTCTCGTTTGTGAAGAAACGGGAGATTACAACTACACCTTGCGTCGCAAGATGGGGGGCGAAAGGTTGCGGCTCAAGAAGTACTGTCCACGTCTGCGTAAGCACACATTGCACGTAGAAAAGAAAAAGTAAGCGAAGGAAGCCAAAGGGCCTTGGGTCGCAGATCAAAGCAATGGGTGACCTATAGCTTTATGGATGCAGTGGGTCTTTATGCGTGCAGATTTCAGTTTAAATCTTGGCATCTGGCTTAATACGGGCTTCTGTCTTATATCCTTGACCTCTTAACTTCACGGACGAAATGCCCAAGCGCTGGCGGATTTCAAATACGGACCCCGATTCAGTCGCAGCGCTTGAACGTGCAGCGGGCATACCGTCAGTGGTTGCACAATTGCTTGTCTCGCGTGGTATTCAGGACCCCGATGATGCACGCAGTTTTCTTGATCCCAAACTGACGGGTCTCCGTGACCCATCCGAATTACCTGGTGCATCTGTTGCAGCAGAAATCATTTTTGCAGCCGTCCAAGACAAATCAAAAATAACTATCTACGGCGACTACGACGCGGATGGCATGACTTCAACAGCCATCCTGTTGCGCTGCTTACGCTTGTTGCATGCTGAAGTCGACACCTATGTCCCCAATCGCCTGAACGAAGGCTATAGCTTGAATGCTGAAGCGTTGCGCCACCTGGCCGAGCAGGGGACGCAGCTCGTGGTTACTGTTGACTGCGGAGTTGCCAGTGTTGAAGAAGCAGAACTGGCCCATGAGTTGGGGTTAACTCTGGTGATTACCGACCATCATCAAATGGCCGATCGATTGCCGCACGCTGCGGCCATCGTACATCCAGGGCTCCCCAACATGGACTACCCCTTTGCGGGGTTGTGTGGAGCCGCGGTGGCATTCAAGTTGGCTTGGGCCATATGTCAGTGTGCCAGTGAGGGCAAAAAAGTAACGGAACGGCTACGAACTTTTTTATTGCAGGCAGTCGGGCTGGCTGCCATAGGCACAGTCTGTGATGTTGTCCCTCTGCTTGACGAAAACCGGATACTTGTGCGTTTTGGCCTCGACGCCTTGAAAACACAACCCGTCGAAGGTATCGCTGCTCTCATGCGGCGCACGAAGCTGACCGAAAAAAAACGTCTAGAGGGTGAAGACATCGGGTTTGTGATAGGTCCCCGCTTGAATGCCGCCGGTCGCATGGGACAAGCGGAGATAGCCGTCGAATTATTGACCACCGAAAGTCCCGAGCGTGCAGATACAATTGCGCAGTATCTGGACGAACTCAATATCAAACGCCAATCGCTGGAGCGCAGTATTTCGCGAGCAGCTTCCAAGCAAATCAAGGCTTCCACATCCATGCAGGGTGCACCCGCCCTTGTACTATCAGACCACGAATGGCATGCGGGAGTGATTGGAATCGTAGCAGGCCGTTTGAGCGAAAAGCATCATTGCCCAGTCGTGATGATTGCCGGAGATCCCTTGGGTATTCATCCGGGAATTGGCTCGGTACGCAGTGTGCCAGGTTTTAACGTGCATGAGGCCTTGGCCGTGTGTGGGCATCTGTTAGAAAGCCACGGTGGTCATGCGGCGGCTGCTGGACTAAGAATCAAAGCTGCCAATGTAGATGCCTTTCGAGAAGCATTTTGCCAGGTGGCCGAAACCTGGTTGGCTGATTCAAATCGTATCCCAGAGTTGCAGGTTGACGGAGAAGCCTCATTGCAAATGCTCACGCGGCAAACGGTGGAACAGATCGAAAGTTTGGCTCCCTTTGGCAATGGAAATCTTCGTCCAGTGTTGTGCGCAAACGATGTACGCTTATTGGGCCCACCCAAACGAATAGGAGCCACGGGCCGACATCTATCGATGATGTTTGACCAGCATGGCGTCAAAATGCGGGCCGTAGCTTTTGGGGGAGGAGATTGGGAGCAGGAACTTTCTCGAATAGATAGACCGTTTTCAATAGCCTTCCGGCCGGTGATCAATAATTGGCGAGGTCGAGTTTCTGTCGAAATACACCTCGACGACTGGCATGTGGATTAGATGCTTGTTTTGTAGCCGGGTATCTCAGTAAATTTGCAAGAAGAGATCCTCGAGGTAATGCTTCTAGCCCGCATATTTCATAGGATTCGTCGCGAGGTGGCCTAAGTCATTTCCTGGCAAGGCATGCGAGGCTTGCAACCGGAGGCGTGTTTTTGACACGTTGAGGATTGTGAGTCTAAGCGTAACGCAGCTAGGTAAGGACTTAGGCTGCCCCAGCAGGAGCGGATGAAATATGCGGGGCTAGGCACATCAAGAGTGTGTTGCAGCGGAAGTGATAGGAGTGGACGGAATGGCCAGATTCAGCCAAAGGAAGCATTCACCCCCATGCGTTGCTAGCACTTTCAGGATGGTGTCCTGAGCTGTTAGGACACACGCAAGACCCCCAGCTGAACAACCGGGTGATTATCAATGCCGAATTTTGCG
>PATG01000030.1 GCA_002713555.1 Planctomycetaceae bacterium | reverse complement strand
TTGCCCATCTAAAAGCATCATTATCTTTTGGATGATCAGATTTGCCATCGCAGTACCAACTGAACTGACATTTGTTAATAATCATTTTTCCTGATTTTGTTGCGAAAAAGGTCGTCGGGATCGATACTCTAAATGGCGTGGAACAGGATCTCGAGTTTCGGGTGACTTCGAAAGGGACGGTTATCAAGAATCTATTGGTGCCAGACTATCCAATCTTGCTGCGCGTTTCGCGGTAAATCGTTTGCAGAGCAATGGCCCATGGATGACACGTATAAAAGTATGTTCTAGTCTTTTGCAGTAGGCATTGCGAGCAGATTGTAAACTGAATCTGCTACGAAGTAGCTTCTTACCGTTTCAGGGCAGTTGGTCTGATGGACCTGCTTGTCGGTCCAATATGGAATGATATTGCCGGCCGGTTGGAAACTTATGACTTCGTTGCCTCGATAAGAGATTTTGGCTTTCAGATGGCCGACTTGCTCGGTGGTTTCTTTTTCTGGCAAGTCGAAATGCAGCACGACCGTATTGCCTGCTTGGACCGTATCAATATTGAGATGGCTATCTTCCAGATTGTGCGATATGTCCTCACCTTGCTCATCCGTGACACGCATGGTGGAAGACTCGAGCCATTTGGGCAAGCGAACTTTGAGCTGTAAATCTGCCTTTAGTGCAATCTCTACGCGCCCTTCGTAGGGGAGATAACTTCGCATCGTGGCCGCGGCGGATACGCGATTCAGGAGTAGATTTACGATGAGTGTATCCTGCTTTTTTTCCTGGATCTTTTCCCAAACGGAGTAAATCGTTCTGCTGCAATTTGCCAGACAACACTGCATCACCCCAGGACCCCACACGCGAAATTCGTTGGGCCCACTCCAACCGGCAAAGGAGCCGACCAGTCGCTGGGCAGCTTGGTGGGCCGTTTCGTTTTTTGGATCCACGGGCGAAGGGGGTAGTTTGCTAATGTGCTGGCGAATCGCGGTTGATTCTTTTAATTGCATCTCGGTAAGCATATTGCGGGTGTAGCGATCTACGTCCTCCCAATAATTGCCGTAACCAGAGGCAGACAAATTCAATGCCAAGAGAGTCATATCCGCCACACAGCAGCCTTCACAGTCCACAATGTCGTGTCGATCATCTGGGAAAGCTCCGGGAAGATACTCCGGGAAAAAACCCAGGTTTGGATTGCCTTGCCGACGCGCGTACTCGTAACACTGGCAGACAAACTTGGCAAGATCTTCGTCGCGTTTGGCCATGGCGTAGTCTAAGAGTGCAATCAAGACATTGGTATGCCGATGAAAATGGAGAGCCGTGCGGGGTCCCTGATAACCATTGTGGCCTGCTTGAAATTCGCCGCTGTTGCCGAAGATTTTTCCATGCGCGCGCATGTGTTCTACCAGCAGTCCGGCCAAGTCTAGGGCAGGAGGGTATTGGGTCTGGTGGTAAAAGGCCACTAGTCCCTCCACTAGCCAGGCATCATGCATAGCCGGCCAGGCGGTGGGGAAGGGCTCGTCGTATTCCTCAAGAGATACAGTACGAGTTGGGTCGGCCAAGAAATGCATGATTACTGGAAAGTAAGCGAAGTCTTCTTTCCGTTTGCAAAACGAATCGAGGCGATCGACGATTTTGATTCCCAGTGTTTGCCATTGTTGGTCTTCCGTGAGCGCGCAGAGAACGGCCACCGCCGCCAGGCCACGGCCCAAGTGCACGGGATGGGTATGAGGGACCTGATCGGGAAGATCGTGCAGGCTGGCTTGCCAATGCTGGTCCACTTGCAAGTTCGCACGGTTGCCGGTCATCAACCTGAGCAGTAGCAGGGGTTCGGCAAGCTTCCAATGTGCCACGCTGTCCGGTTGATTCCCAGAGAGCCTAATAGGATTGATCGTAATATTACCGTGAAAGTAGACCGCATAGTTTTTGTCTGGATTGGTACAGCGCGTGAGCGAATTGATCGCCAAATTAGCAGTTTGGACCAGGTCGACCGTCTCAGGCATGACCTGCATTTCAAAGGATCCCGGCAAGTCCAGTGGCTGAGCACGCGTACTGGACACCCCCTGAAGTAGCAACAGTAACCCGGCGCAGAGAGTAATTCGCGTTTTGGGAAGAGTCTTCATGGAATAGATCACTTATCCAGAAATATTATTACCACTTGAGAACTTGGGGTAAGACATAACGAAGAAAAAGGTTCCTGACACCTTTTCTCCAAGGTTTGCTAGAGTGTTGTCATTTATAACACATTTGCGATACTCCCATACATGCCCCAAGATTGTGTTTTTCAGTGAGCAACTGCACTTGAAAGGAAGTATTCAAAATGAGGTTCCGCCAACTAATTCTTGTGGCAGTTTTCATGTCCCTCATGGGTTTGGTGACTCCTTGTCAGTCCCAAACAGCGGCACCACCCGAGGGTGGCCATTGGCCTCCGCAAGGAGCATTGCATCAGAACGCGGACCTAGTGCGGATGGGGCCCGAAGTGGCCGTACGGGCGGACTGCGGTGGGGTGCCCGTCTATGGATTTGGCTTCTCTTATATCTACGGCTTGAGTCCAGATCTGGCTTCGGCGGCAGTTCTGCAGCAAGGAAACGAAGCGCCGACAAAAAAAATAGTGCCCAAAAAATCCTGGCAGATTAAATCAAATCGGATTGGGGCAACGCCTCCCAGGATGCCACGCACAGCGCGGAGCGATATCCAGCCACTCTTAGGTGTCCATTTAATTGACGGCGATCCCGAAACCCATTGGTGCAGTCGCGGTCAAAATCGGTCGACGGTGGAGCCGGCCTGGCTGAGGATTGATTTAGCCCGCGAAACGGAGATCCACTCTATCGAAATCGTCCCGCGGGATGACAATCTGGGCATGCCCAAGCATCTGACGGTCCGGCTCAGTCGGGACGGCTGGAATTGGGACACCGTCTACGACAATCAAAACCACCCACNCCCTGCCGATGCNCAGCCCCAGACGATCGAGTTTGNCCCCACCCGTGCCAAGCAGATTTGGATCGTCGGCCANGATCTTCGCATTTGTTATATGACCTCGCACATTTTTTCGGTGGCCGAAGTGCGCGTGCTCGACAAGGAAGGTGAAAATGTCGCCCTGCTGAGTCAGGGTGCGGCGGTGACGGTATCTTCGTTCGAGTCCTATATTGCCAGCCAGCGCGAGACGCACCAAACCCTTTGGCCAACACACTACGATTTGGGCGTCGAATGGATTCGCATCAACTACGCGGGGAGCGTTCTTAACTGGCGGGTGGTAGAACGCGAAAAAGGGGTCTACGAAATCGATCCGATTGCCGATGCTGCGATCACCCAGGCGGTGAAGAATGGCTGCAAGATCAACTTTGGCCTGGGCTTCACCAACTGGCTCTACACGGCGCAAAACCGCCCCCCTCGTAAAGACGAGAAGCAGCGGTTTCTAGCCAATGAAGTGGCCTCTTTAAGTTTTCCGCGCTCAGAAGAACCAGAAATGTTGGAAGGTTTTAAAAACTATGTCCGCTTCATGGTGCAACACTTTAAGGACCGCGTCGATTACTACGAAATTTGGAACGAACAATCGAACGGCTACGGCGGTTGGTACGATGCGGGCCCGGAACATTTTGCGCACTGGGTCAAAGAAGTCTCGCCGATCATTAAAGAAATCGACCCACAGGCGAAAGTCGTATTTGGGTCGCTTTCAGGTTTAGGTCCCCGCCGCGAAGTGGGCATCGATTGGCTGAAGACGTGTTTTGAAGAGGGAATTGCCCCACACATCGACATGATTTGTTGGCACGGCTATTACGGAGCAGCGCCGGGCACTCCCGAGTGGGAAAGCTATGTGGCCGACATTCAAGAAACCAAGCAGTTGGCCGAGTCGTATAGTTACGAAGGCGAATACAGCCACAGCGAGTGGTGCATTTTTTCGCCCTATCCGCAAAACTCCACCGAGGGCTTGCCCTGGATTTCGGAAATCGTCAAAGCCAAGCATATGGCTCGCTTCGCAGTTACCACGCTAGGGCAGGATGTGCTGTTCTATTGGAACGAAACCTGGGCCGACGGGCACATTGATCGCGACGTGGGTTTATTCCGCAACGGGTTCTCCGCTAGCCCGGTGAGTCCCACGCAGCCCCAACCGTCCTACTATGTGTTGCGGACTCTTTGCACGGTGTTCGACGAAGCGCGGGCGGCGCCACTGGATGTTGAATTCAGCAATACTGATCAGAAACTGGAAGTCTCAACGTTTGAGCTTCCCACGGGAGAACGTCTCTTGTCGGTATCGCTGGCAGGGACCAGCGTAGATGAGTCGCCGCTGGTACAATCGGATATTTGCATTTCTGGATTGCAAGTGGAAAAAGCCATCGGAATTGACGTACTCAATGGCACCGAGCAAAAACTTGTCCTGAATACCCAGGATGGTGTGCGTGTGCTCAAGAACATCATGATCAAAGACTATCCCCAGGTAATTTGTCTTTCACCCCAAAAATGAGTTCCCCTTATAGGACTTACTATGAAAAACTCAATAGACACTTATAAGGACCGACTGGAAGACTGGCAGCGGCATCTGGCTGATTTGCGGGATCTGACCTACGAAGGCCAGGTCGAACGCGAGGACCGCGAACAGGTGTTCCGCAGCGCCGTAGAACTCGTGTCGCCTGTCGTGCAGGGGATCTTGCAAGAGTTCAACGAAACCATGCTCGATGGCACGGGAACCATCGAGTGGCGCCCAGTGATGAGCGACGGAGACGACGGCCTGGTGAGCATGTGGATTCTCTCCTGGCCGCAGCAACAAACAGCCCAGCGCAGAACGGGTGGGGTACTGGCCAAAGACGACGAACCCACGCAGCCGCCTGTACTACCCGAAACCGACCCGCTCGGCATAGACCCCATCATCATCCGCGCCTTCATGCCCAAGCAAGGTATCGTGGGCTGGCTTCACGGACATATCTCGGGCGGCTATACTTCACCCAACAGCATGTGGCCGCTGAATGTAACCACACCGGCAGACGCCGAGCGCCAGTCGATTGTGCTGTGGATGATCGCCGAAGGAGAATTCCACCGCTGTACGTATGAGTTGGCGCGGTCGGCGATTACGTTGTTGCCGAGTTGTGATTAGTAGGAGAGTAGGGTGCCTGCAGCGCGGTACGGCATTGACGCCGAGAGTATTACCGCTGCCTGTAGGCGGGCGGTGGGGAGAATGACTAATGACTAAATCCTAATGACTACTATGCCCTGCGAAGCGTTGCTTCGCTACGCATAGCAGAGAGGAATACCTAAAAACCAATACCCAATGAAATGCACTCAGTCGGTAAGCTGTTTTAGATTATCTCAATTCTTCGTCATTAGGGTTTCGTCATTCCTTAGTCATTAGTCCTTAGGAATTAGTCATTAAAAAATCCCCCACCCTTGTTGCCAAGGGTAGGGGATTGAGAAGTGTCTAACGAAATACTGCGACCTAGCGACGGCGGAAACCAACCGCACCCACCGAAGCCAGCAGCATCAGCAAAGCAGTGGTTGGTTCAGGAACAGGATTCAAGGCCGTCACTGCGGTATAGGCAGCTCCACCGCTAAAGAAGCCGAGGGTACCACCACTAAAGGCTGAGCTGGCATCGCCGATGACGCTATGTCCATAAGCAAACACCAAGCCACTATCGGAGACGGCAACGATCTCGTTCACGCCATCGTCGTCCATGGCGTCGGCAATCACAACATCAACAAAGTTCTGGTTGGTTGGGCCGGTCTGGAAAACAAAACTACCATCGTGGTTCAAGACGCGAACGACGTCATTACCCACCAACACGATTTCTGGCTCAGGATCGGCGTCTAGCTGACCGACGTCGACCGCATTAAACAGCAAACCGCCTGGACCATGAGGGCCCCCTCCACCGTTTTCGAATTGGTAGGCGATACCGCCTCCGGAAGTCCTGGAGAACACGTGCGATTGCTGACCGAAACCCGGTCCAGGATCTCCACCAATATTCCCGGTGAGAATCATCTCATCACTATTTACGCCCGGCACAAGGTCACCGGAAGCAACATCGCTAATCGGCTGATTGAGAGGCTGCTGCCCGAGCCAGTTACCGTTGTCGCCGCGGACATAGAGCTGAAATCCGGGAGACTTGTTGAGAGTAGCCAGATCCGTCGTACCGATACCAATTTCACGTCCAGGCAGGGTCGAGTCGAAATCGCCCAAAGTTAACCCTGTAGCATTGCCAATATTGGCGTGGGGGCCTGGGTTATGAAGATTCGTGAGCGTAGTCGCTTCGTAGATCTGCACGAATATGTTGGTCGAAGCCAAATCGGTCTCTCGAGCAATGACCAGGCGGTCTGCGTTTCCGCCCATCTCACCGACCGCGATTTCTCGAATGGGAACGTCGGGTGCGCCACCATTGACATCGGTGACATTCACAAAATTAATGTCGGCATCCCAGGTATGGATGACGTTGCCAGCGGTGGCAATCACGGGGGTACCGTTGATATTCGCAGCAGCAATGTCGCCGAGATTATCGGTACCCGTACCTCCAGCAGCAAAACCAGCTTCGCTGCCAATACCACCACCCATGACTCCTCGGGTAAGGCTGTTCACTTTAGAGATTGTATCGTTTGACCCACTATCTTGTGTGAAATAGAGCCTGTCTCCCGCTTGAGCAACGGTGGCGCAGGCCACAGCCAAGCAAGCAGCTAATACACTAAACTTCGCCTTCATTAGACTACCTCCCAAAAAACTTAGAATAGTAAATTTCTAGTACTTCCAAATCTATCTTAATAAACTTTTCGTCTACTACAACACAATAGCCCCACCAGCGCCAGGAGTGCCAGAGATGCAGGTTCCGGCACTGCTGCTGCCACCGCGCTAAGCGGTGGGCTTCCATATTGATTCTGCCAAATGATCAGATCATTGTTGTCTACATCCATATCTCCATCCGCGTCACCTTCTGACTGAATCAATCCCAGACCGAAGTTACGTTGCCAGATTAAGAAGTCGTTTCCATCGACAAACCCACTTCCGTCAAAATCAGCATTGTCGGTGGAAGTTACGATCTCCAAGGCCTCAATTGCGAAGAGGGTTCTCCCCGTATCGTAAGCTGCGCCAATATTGTTCATCGGATCGGCAATGAAGTTCGTGGTCGTATCACCCTGAACGGCGTGCTCTAGAGCTATTACCAAACCAGTCCCTGTGATTACCACGATTTCATCGACTCCATCGTCGTGGAGGACATCGGCCAGAACCACATCCAGGGCATCGTTATTCAACGGGATTTCTTGTAGTGTAAAGCCAAAGGGTCCGCCAACTGCCTGGTCGCTGAGAATGCGGATGATGTCATTTCCTACGGCAATGATCTCGTTGCCACCATCCGGGTCAGCGACAGCGCCAGTGAAGACATCTCCGGTCACGACTGCGCGTAAGGTCTTGCCTGCAGGTGGGGTACCATGCGGATTCGCAAGGGCATTCGACCATTCAAAGGTGGCGCTTGAACCACCGCTAAAGGCCATCGTCCCTTGTCCCTGGGGAGTCGGGCTACCACCCGTATCGGGTTGTGCGCCCGTAATCACATAGTCGTCGGTAGCTCCACCAAATAAATTACCGAAGGCCAAGTCCGACGTACTGGCGTTGAGGACAGACTGATTTAAAAAACCTGTGGTAGAGCCGTCAAAGGTGCCCATCCAGACAAAACCGGGCTCGATGGTATACGTTTCGTTGTGTCCCGAGACTGCAATCTCATTACCAGCATTTGCGGCAGAGAGATTTCCGAACTCGACTGAAGTTGCCGTACCAAAGTTGGGTATATTGGCGTTGTGCAGAAAATTAAGAGAGCTGTCATAGTAAAGCATCTGCGTCGCGTCGGCTGGCAAATCGTGAGTCGCCACGATGTGCGTAGCCGGTCCCAGACTACCAATCTCGACAGCCGTCGCTGGGGCGCCAGCTGCAATCTGCCCCGTTTGTGTGACAAAGTTCAAGTCCGCATCGTATAGCTGCAAGAATTCACCACCAACCAGAATCTCTCCGTTATCTCCCGTATCAATGGGACCCAAGCCGGTATTGTTCGTGACGGCATCTCCAAAATAGGTATCGCCTGCTTGCCCAATACCAGAATTTCCGATGGGGAGACCATCCAAGGCAAGCAGGAGATCATCGCTACCATCGTTCGAGGTAATATAAAGTCGGTCTAGCGACTCAGCACGCTGTGTGATCAGAAGCCCAACGGCCATGGCCACCAAGAGTGTGGCACAAGAAAAAAAACGTAAACGCATGTTGGCGTTCATTAACACTTCCCCCTCAGTATATGAATTTTGTAAGCAGTACAGCTCTCTTATGTGCAGACTCGACGCACTGCTCTGGTTTGACAATGATGAGTAGGCGAGTGTCTCTAGAATTCTTTTAAACAGGATCCCTGAAGAGGGATCTAGATGACGAGATTTACCCAGCGTTTCTAGCGACTATTCCGTTTCTAGCGACTATTTCACCTTTCTTTAGAATAACTGGGCCTCTGTCTAATTGTCAATAAAATGACAATTTTTCTGCCCCAATCTGCCCCACCTTTCTCCCTGAGCGATCAAGAGTGATAGAAAAGTGCAGAAATTCTGTCCGACAGGCCGTTGCCCCTGAACTCACGACGTAGTCTGCCGGGGGAAGGAAAAAGTCTGGCCCAAACAGCTAGCGATGCCCCTTTGTTGAATCAGGGGTTCTCGGTGGAGATTCCACTCCCGTCGATCGAGCCATCGTTCATCCAGCCCAGCGCCCGCCAGGCAGTCAGGTTGATATCGTCTGCGTAGAACTGCACATTGCCATCGGCGCCTAAGGCGTTGACTCCCCCGGGATGCGCGCTTCTGGCTGAGGCATGGTGTGTTTGTAAAAACCCTCCTCCCATACAAGGCAGGTTTTCCTCGGGCCTGTCGTAGTCAGCCGTGCAGTTTTCCAAATTATCATCGAGGGCGGAATTGGGAGTATTGCGGACCACTAAGAATTTTGCGCCACTGCGGTTGGTACGATACCAGCCACGTGTGTCTCCAGGAACTCCGCGCAAGTACTCTGTGACCATGATCGTATTGCTGGAGCCATCTTCGATTTGTCCAACTTGGGCACCCCGATTGATGCCAAAAGCGGCTCGCTGGTAGTTCAGGATGCGCTCCATCGTTTCATCGTTTGCCGGGAAAATCTGATTCACGTTCTGACACAAGTCGTATAAGATGTCTCCCTCCTGCAATCCCGAAAAAATGCCTAAGTAGTTCGTCAGACCCATTTCTATACCAAAGTGCTCTTGGGTGACTTTCGAATTTCCTTCCGAAGGGCACTGAAACCCACTAACGATCTTGCCTAACATGGCCTCGGGCCAGGGCAAGCAGTCACCACAGGTGGAGGGATTGGTGTGCCAAGGATCGCAGAGCCGATCGATGGGACCCAAGTTGTACATTACCGTCTCTTCCAAATAGGGTAAGAGATGGTCGTGAAATGAGGGCCATTCGGGGCATCCGTGCGCATCACACGGTCCATTCTCAGAGCCCGCATTTGCCCCATAAGGAAAGCGATCATGGGCCGAATGGTAGTTGTGTAGTGCTACGCCGATTTGTTTGAGATTGTTGGTGCACTGTGCGCGGCGTGCCGCTTCGCGTGCCGCTTGCACTGCCGGGAGCAGTAGGGCAATGAGTACGCCGATGATGGCGATCACCACCAAGAGTTCAACTAGCGTGAAGCCTCGTCGTGCAGCCATTGTTCCTATCGTCTACCAAGAGTTGGATTGAACCTCGTATTTTACGCGCGTCTCGTGTAGTATACCCAGCTGCTAGAACAGGGACAATAATTGTTAAAAGCGTGCGATTTCGGTGATGATTTGACCAGGAATGATCCAACAATAATGACTCTTATCCTATTGGCAACTGAGCAGACGCCCGCCAAACCTTGCAGGCACCAGGTGCCATCACTCTGTATGCCTGTTTTGCTATTACTTTTTTGTTTCTCAGGTTGTGGGGGGCCAGACACAGGCCGGTTGGGGATGAGCGGAACAGTAACCCTAGACGGCAACCCGTTATCGGAAGGCACTATCGAGCTTTATCCTCTTCGAGGAACGGGTGGCCCTGCAAGTGGGGGTGATATTTCAAATGGACGGTTTGCTATCGCACCAGCTAAGGGTCTTTTTGCAGGTAGCTTTCGGGTGGAAATCAAAGCCTATCGTGGCACAGGAAAAAAGCGATTGAATAAATATTCCGGTGAGGAGTTCGAGGTTCGCGAACAATATTTGTCCAAACGCTACAATCAACGTAGCGAACTGACCTGCGAGATATCTACTGACGGAGAGAATTACCAAGAATTTCACCTCAAGTCGGAGTAAGGATCTAACGTGATCGTAGGCCTATGGAACTACGCCATCAAAGCAACCGACCTCGACAAGACCACGCAGTTCTATGTTGAGCATCTCGGGGGCGAGCTTCGTCTGAGCGGTGAGGTGTTTGGTTGCAATTACAATTTCGTACGGTTGGGGGATACGCGGCTATTGATTTTTGACCGTGCTCCCTACGAAGAACAGCATGGCATGGATCTACCGCCCGGTTTTTTGCACGTGGTTTACGAAGTGGATGATCATGAAAAACACGTGCAAATGATCCGCGACGCAGGTCTGGAGTTTCTCATGGAACCCCAAGAAATAGAAACCCAGGTGGGTCGTCGCAAGATTGCTTTCTTTGTGGATCCTAATGGTATCCGTACCGAAATAATGCAAGTCCTCGAAGACTGGTCGACGGTTTAGCAAAGTCTTGTGAGAAAATCGCACTATGAAACCGGCAGCTCAGTTAAGAAAAATGATCAACAATGGCAAAACGGTCACTTCCATTGGTGCCATTGATGGCTTTTCGGCGCGCTTGGTTGAGAGAGCCGGTTTCGACTCGGTCTATATCGGTAGCTATGCCACCGAAGCGGCCTTTGGCCGCGCTGGGCCATCTGTGGCCTAACTATTACCAAGCAATGCGCTTCGGTGGTACGTAATCTGACATTTCAACTGTGGGAACATCGCTGTTCTGGTAATGTGAACGCTGATACGTAGCCAACCCCTCTTGTTCGCTGGGTTCAACCTGGATGGCCGTGTTGCCTCGGAAGGTGATGTTGTAATCGTAGCGGCCCAGGTATTCTGTACCACGAAATTCGTAGCTATCGACCGAGTAGGTTTCGGTCGAAGTTCGCATGGGAAATCGAATCACGATCTCACTGCTCGCTCCAAGCCCCGCGAGGGTAAGATAGTTTTGCAGCCAATCGGCTTTGGTGTCTCGGCCGTCGACTTGAATCTTTACCTCGTCTTTGTCGACCAAATTGGGAATCCGCACGGAAACCCGCTGTGCCGATTTGTTTTTAAGTCGCACTTCACCCTGGTACGGTAGCGAGCTTTTGACGTCGAGCCACGGGGAGCTGCGGTTGAGCAGCAAGTTCACGGTCACTTTTCTCTCGTCATGCTGCAGAATGCTGTCCCACACATAATACAGTGCTTGCGAACCGTTGGCCGTGCAGCAGTTCATGATCCGCGAGTCGTCGAATCGCACGGGCGTGCCCCAGCCGGCGAAGGTGCCCACCAAACGCTTTAAGATCGCTTTTTCGTCGTCGGTCAACTCACGATCCTTGTTAGCACGCAAGAAACCATCCATGTCGATAAAGTGCGATTCGGTAAGATGATTTCGTACATAGCAATCCACGTCTTCCCAATAGTCGCCCACACCTGATTGGCTGAGCTTGATCGCCAGGGCGATCATGTTCACCAGACCGCACGTTTCATGTGAGTGTTTGCCCGTGTATTCTTGGAACCAACCCAGTCGTGAGATACCGAAGATTCGCGCGTACTCATAACCGGCCCTCGCGAAATTCTTCAGCTTGGCATCGTTGGTAGCAATGCCGTATTCCAGAATTCCTCGGAGTGCCAAGGTATGCCCATGGAAGTGACCATAGAACTGTCCGTTTTGTTCAGGGATTACTCCCTGGGCATGGCCGTCTGGCATCCAGGAAGATTCTTTTTTCATCACGAACCGCACCAATTGGCCGGCCAGTTCTAGCGCTTCGCGATCGTCGAACATGGTGGCGTAGCGGGTGAGCGGTTCGACGACGCCTCCCAAATAAAGTGGGATGCCAAAGGTGTGATCGGGAAAGTCCGCAATACTTTTGCCGATATTGGAGGCATCGGCTTTGGTTTGCAGTTCGGTAATTTTCCAGCCGCTTTTAGGATAACTGAAGATATCACCATAGCCGGGTGTGGTGGGATAGTAGGCATAGGTTTCGCCCGTTGCCGAATCTGTTTTGCGAATGGCAATTTCTTTGAGCTTGGCAACCAGCTTTTCCATCCGTGTGACCCAGAGGGAATCATCCTCCAGCTGATACACGGCCAACATGGCCCGCAGCATGCGCCCCTGGCCATAGATGTTGGCCCAATCTTCGGGGCTGGCCGTATCCCATGGCCGATCGGGGCCGATCTTGCAATAGAACAAACCATCGTCGCCCAGGCACGAAATCAAATAGTTCACCGGTCGGCGGCTACCGGATGCATCTAAATCGATCCCTGACATCAGGCTATTCATGGCCATCGCTTCAATATACTTGGGACCGCAGGCCGAAAAGCTAAACGCATCGTGTTTGAGTGAGGGCGGCACGATCGAGCACTTGAACATGAATTCCCCGCGCTCGTCGGTGGTGCCATTGAGTGCGTTCAAAGCAAATGTGGCATGCTTTGCAAGGTTCAAGGTGTCGGGAATATTTTCACCAGTAACTTCCGCAGTAGGTCCACAACCTAGTGAAAGCAATACGCCCACCACAAACACGCAGGTCATGTTTTGGGAATGTGTGAAGACCTTTGGCAAAGAAGTTAGAATTCGCCACCCCATGATTGTAATTCTCCTCGAAAGTTCTGAGTAAATGAGTAGGCAGATCGGCAGCAAGTCCGTATCATGCTTGAGTTTGCATTCNATTTTTATAGCAACTGTATTTCTTAATTGGAAGCGGANCCCNTGGAGGGAGCAGGTGCCTTTCTTGACGACCTCTTGTGCAGGAAACATGAATAAGTCTCCAATACCAATCAACTTTATTGCACTAATCTTGGTGTGGCTCATTAGCTTTACACCATTGCAGGTATCGTTTGCCGAGGAGGAAGCACGCCTGAANTTTTTCGTGCTTGGTGATCCCCAACTGCACGAGTCGTTTTTGCACAAGATTGTTGCCAAAGTCTGGCAAGAAGAAATAGAGGATAAAAGTCTCTCTCCCCTTTGGGGAGAGGTTAGGTGAAGAAGCAACCGAGTACGGTTTACCAGTGGTGAGCGGTTGCCAGGTGGTTGAACCCTCCCCTAGCCCCTCCCTGAAAGGGAGGGTGAGGAATAGGATAACATGTCAGCACAGTGGATCGATTGGATCGTCTTCGGTATCTACCTCGCCAGTGTCTTCGCGTTTGGACTCTACATGTCGCGNCGCGAAGAATCGTCGAGCGATTTTTTTCTTGCGGGGCGCGGATTGCCCTGGTATGCGATTGCCTTGTCGCTCTTTGCCTCGAATATTTCCAGCGGTTCTCTGGTTGCACTGGCTGGCGATGCTTATCGCTTTGGTATGGCTGTTAGCACACTCGAATGGGGAGCGATCGTCTGCCTTTCGTTACTGGTTTTCGTTTTTTTACCGTACTATCGTAGCTCGTTCGTTTTTACGACACCTGAATTTCTAGAAAAGCGTTACGGACCCACAGCCCGCATGCTCTTTGCCACCACCGCCATTGCGGTCGAGCTCTGGGTCTATATGCCTTACATGTTTTATGCGGGTGGACTCTTTCTCGAGTCGCTCTTTGGACTGCCGTTTGCCTGGTCGGTGATCGGCATTGCCGTGTTTGTCGGCATATACACCACGATTGGTGGACTGGGGGCGGTGGTCTGGACCGATGTNATCCAGGGAGTGCTGATGATTGCCGGTGGGCTGACGGTGACCGCGCTGGCGCTCGCGGAAATTGGCGGATGGACGGCGTTTTGCGAGCAGGTCCCCGAGGAACACATGAGCGTTTGCTTGCCGGGAGATCATCCGGCCTATCCTTTTCCCGCTACGATGATTGGNGGATATTTGATGGTTTCGATTTACTATTGGTGCCAGAACCAAACCATCGTGCAGCGCACACTAGCCGCACGCAGTGAATGGGACTCGCGGATGGCAGCTGTCGGCGCCTGCTTTGTCAAACTGTTACTGCCCTTTGTGCTGGTGCTCCCTGGTGTGCTCGCCGTGGTGTTGCTCCCCAATCTGGGCACGGGTGCGGAGGCCGACAAGGTGCTCCCCAAACTGATAGAAACGGTCGTACCAACNGGACTGATGGGGCTGATCATGGCTGCCATGATTGCTTCGCTGATGTCTTCGGCCGACTCGGGTTTGAATTCGCTGGCTACGATAATAACCAACGACTTCTATCATCGTTGGCTCGACAAGAGTGCCACGGAGTCGAGATTGATCCTGGTCGGAAGAATTGCCTCGGTTGCAGTGCTCATTTGCGCGGTCACCCGTGCGTTGACCATGCAAAAGAACGAATCTCTCATGCAGTTCCTGCAAGTTGGCTTNGCTTATGTCGCTGCGCCAATCATTGTGGTGTTTCTAGGCGGGTTGTTCTGGCGTGGAGCGACTTCGGTGGGAGCTGTAGCAACACTCCTGGCAGCACCACTTGTCTGTTTTTTCAGCCAACATGGCCAAGAGAAAATTGCTACCTGGTGGCCCACACACATGGTTTATTGGTTGCCGATTGCGGTGGGAATCCTTGCTACCTTACTCGTGGCAGTTTCTCTGTGCACCCAAAGAAAATCAGCCGCAGATTTGGAAGGATTGATCTGGACTCGAAAAACGGCCCTCGCAAAAAGCGAACACCATAGTGGTATTAAAGATTATCGTCTCTGGGCTGTACTGGCCTTGGCCCTGATGGCAGCACAGATCTGGTGGTTGCGATAATTCTAGAGCGATTGTAAAACTGCCATTCTACTAGTGAGGCTGTCCGAGGTTCCACNGTGCGAGCGGGGCTGTACATACCCCTACGTGCTTCGTATCTATTAAGAAATCCTGACAAGCATTTTAGAAACCGATTCTCATGAACAACACCGCGCGAATCATACTGTGGACAATTTTTTACCTGGGATTATTGACGGCTGTCTTCGGTTCGTCTTTCTTCACGAGTTCCACCACTGAACTCTTCGGCATGACGCTGCCGCTTCCTGCTGTGGTTTGTTTTTGGCTGGGCGTAGGTTGCGTTTGTGGCGGATGCTTGATCGGCCTGGCCTGTCTCGGTGCACCTGTTAACGAATCTGAGCAGCCATGACTTTGAATTTTTTCTGGCTGCTGACGGGTATCGGCCTGTATCTGGTGGCACTGCTACTGCTGCTCTGGTGGACCAAGCCACGCGGTGAAGCTGGCGATGATGCTAGTGGGGAAGCCTTCTTTTTGGGTCGGCACGGCCAAAGCGGGTTGCACCCCCTGTTGTTGCTGGTGAGTTACGCAGCTACGGTTTACAGTGCGTTCACTTTGATTGGCATGCCGGGCTTTATCTACCAACACGGTGTCGGCGCATTCGGTGCCATTGTGATCTCGCAGTTGCTGCAAGTCGCCTGCATTTTGTTTTTTGGTATGGCACTCTGGCGACGCGCGCAGGAGTTTCCTGGCACAACCTCGCCCATCGAGATTGTCTCACGCTGCTATAATTCGCCACGTCTGGGTCTGGTGGTCTTTATGGCCACCGTGCTGTTTGTGATACCCCACCTGACTTTGCAACTGGTCGGGATTGGTCGACTGATCGAAGGCGTGACCGATGGCCGGGTGGGTTACCTGGAAAGTGTGGGTGCCATTTTGATCGTGATGGTGCTGTACTCCGAGTTGGGAGGTTTTCGTGGCATCGTGTGGACCGACGTGATTCAATTCGTGTTGTCGGTGGGTGGTATGACGGTACTGGCTTGGCTGTACATCGATCGGGTGTGGGACGGCAATTTGTTTGAGCTTACCGACCAATTGGTCGAGCAAGGTGACGAGTCGCTCTTGTCAACGCCAGGGCCTGCAGGCTTTTACACGGCCCCCATGTTATTTTCGCTGTGTCTATTTTACGGCCTATGGCCGATTGCCCATCCCTCGTCAGCCGTACGATTTTTAGCGCAAAGCAGTCCCCGTGGATTTCTCTGGATGGTGGGCGGCATGGCCTGCATGCCAGTGATTATGTTTCTGCCAGCTTTGGTGATTGGGTTGGGAGGAGCCGCGGCGCATCCGGACCTAGGACAGCTGCACGAAACAATTGCTGGCCAGGTGGTGTCCGATGTGGTGTCGACCGGTGGAGCGCTCGCCACAGTGTTTGGGTTTTGCTATATCCTCGGTTCGCTCTCCGCTGCCATGTCGACTTGTGATTCCCAAGCGCTGGCCATGGGGCAGATTGTGTCGCGCGATTTGGTGAAAGGTGTGTTGTCACCCAACATCAGCCCACGCAGTGAGATGCGTACCGCCCGTTTGGCGATCATGCTGGTCTTTCTCGTATCCTTCGCATTGGGGTTCAACAAGGACAGCTTCATCCTGAGACTTTCGGTCCTGTCGGGTAGCGGCACGGCCGTATTGGTGCCTACCTACCTGGGCATTCGGTTGCGGCAGCCCCACAAGTGGGCAGCGCTGGCAAGTATTGCCAGTGGATATACCGTGTTTCTCTGGGGAGAAACCATGCTGGCTGGCCAAACGATCGGTGGATTTCACCCAGGGGTGATTGCCGTGGGGACCTCAGCCATGGTATTCCTGGGCGCGAGTGCCATGCTACGGAAGCGGTAAGGTTCGTTCACCTGCGGCTAGGGATGGTTGTGCAACGGGCGTTTTTCTGCGCATGACAGAAAACCTACAAGAAACATTCTACTCGGCTACGTACCTGATAACGCTACGCATCGGCACTGCATCAGTATTCATGGATTTGCGCTGATAAAGGGGAATCCTTGAACCTGCTGGTTGCAAGTCGATGACCGTGTTTCCACGGAATGTCAACGTAAAATCTTGACGACCAATCGTTCTCTCCATCGTTTTGTGCTGCAGCGGAAAAATGATCGTAATTCGATCGCTCGCCTGCAGCTGCTGGACAACCAGATAGCGACCGTCCCAATCTATAGAAATGGGCGTTTCGTTTTTTGACACGGTCACTTGACTAGCTCCTGAACCAATCCACTCCGGAGCTCGTACGCGTAGTCGCTGAAGGTCTTTTTTCAGCATGACTTCAAGTTTGCTGGAATGGGGACGGTGGCTGTGGATATCTGCCCATCTGGAGGCATGGTTGAGCATCAAGTGGACGGTGAGTTCGCCTTTGTCATACTGCACCATTTGTTCCCAAACGTAATACATGGCGCGGGTGTAATGATTCCGGACTTGTCTTTTAAGTAAGTCGCCAAACGGCTGGCAACTTGGAGAGCGCGTTCATCACCGGTCTCCCGGTAGATGGCACAAATTCCTTGCAAGGTCCAGGTCATGTAGGTAGCCCACCAACCTGTCGGCGCTGGTTTGCCTGCTAATTTCATGGCCCGATTGGCTTGGTATTGTGCATTGTAGGACTCGACTTCCGCCTCGCTGTCGAAACCCAAGTCTGGTATACCATGACCGGCCAGGATTCAGTCGCCGCCTGAAACGGCGAGCATCTCTTCATCGAGCCGCCTTACTGCGCGTCGGGCCAGTTTTTTCCAAGCCTCTTGGTTGGCTCCCTGCTCGCGGCGAACATTCATGGCAATCCACTCCATCCGACGTCCGCCTTCAGGTCCATGCATGATCGGGTTGCATTTCTGCCACTCGAGCCAGGAGGCTCTCCAGTTGTGGTCGACTTCGATTCCTTGTTGGCTGCCGGTTACCATGCGAGCCAATAGTGTGCCAAGCATGGCTTTGCCGTAAAGGTTTACATCACGAAAAACCTCAGGTCCCTCGGGTTTTAACAAAATAAAATGATTGGCCAGGTATTTCGTCGGTGGATAAGGCTTGGCAGCAGAAGTATTCACACAGCGGGTGTGTGCATTCAGCGAAAGATGCAGCCGTTCAGAAAGATCCAAAGTGGCTGGTACCGTGTCGGTGTACCGATCTCCTGGAAAAGGCGGAACCGTAAGAATGGGCAAGCTCGATTCTGCACCTGCTACGCAGGGTGAAAGGACAGATGCGATGAGGACCCACTGGGTGCCTGGGAGGGTTAACTTGAACACAGAGACCTGGTCCTAATCGCTAGCCGAGTTCTGCAAGGATGGTACACGGAGAGCTATCTAGTCTTTCGGCAAATAGCGGAGCGACAATAATTTGTTTGAGGTTGGTCAATTCGATCTCAAGATTAATGTCTTCGATTAAGAAAATAGGGCGTTCGCATTGATCCAACATGATCTGATGTGCTTCGATCCCTTCTTGCAATTGTCTGGGACAGGCAAAAGAGATCGAATCGATTGCCAATGCGCGGACATTGGGGAGTTCGTCCACCACATAATGTGCTGCATCCGCTGAGAAGCCTGGGCTTTCTTCGGCATAGCGGGTTAGGTCGTCTGAACGAATGGCGCCAAAGCCGGTTCGCATCAGGAGGAGATCGCAATCTGAAATAGCACCAGCATGACGGCGAAGGTCATCGGCATAGATGATTTCACCGTTTTGCTTGGGTATCTGCAGCAGTTTTGGTTTTGTGAAAACAAAATCGTTGATGGAGAAACTATTTAGCGGTGGCTTGTTTTTTCCAAAATGATTAGGACCGTCGATATGTGTACTGACATGGTTGCACATTGTAAAACGAAAGACATTCGAGATGGCCCCTTGCTTCATGTCGTGTTCATGAGAGATCTCAACAGGCCACAGCCCTTCCGGATAGGGTGTCTCTTTGCTCAAATCGTAAGACAAACGAACAAATGTCATGAGTAACTCGTGTGGGTGGTAATCATTGACACGTATAGCCGCCGTCGACCATCAGCGAAGTGCCGGTGACCCACTGCGACTCGTCCGAGGCCAGGTAGACGGCTGCCCAAGCAACATCTTCGGGTTCACCAATTCTTCCCAACGGGTGCAACCTGCGCACATCGTTGAAAGACAAACCAGGTGGATACTTTTTGTCTGGCGATTTCTCCATTTCAGCAAGCTGATCGTGATTCATTTCGGTGCGTACCCATGCCGGGCAGATCGAATTCACTCGAATCTTGTCGGCGGCAAAATCGAGCGCCATGCATTTCATCAATAGTTCCTGAGCAGCCTTGGCTGCGTTGTAGCATCCCTGTTGGGCCTGTCCGATGTGGGCGGAAATAGACGAAATCATGATGATCGATCCCCCACCACTGTTACGCATGGCTGGAATTGCGAATTTGCTGCAGTACCAGCTTCCCTTGGCATCGATATCGAAAGTCTTTTGCCACTCTTGTTCGGTAAGTTCTTCGATGGAGCCAATGCTGGCTCGCACACCGGCATTATTGATCAACACATCCAACCGGCCAAATTGATCGACAACACAACGGATCATGTTTTCGACTTCTTGGGATTGTGAAACATCGCAGCGGATCGCCAAGGCGTTACCGCCAGCACCGGTTATATCACGTTCAACCTCGGTCAGACGTTCAGGCGTGCGACCACAGATAGCCACTTGGCCCCCTTCGTCGGCACATTTCAAAGCGATCGCCTTGCCAATTCCCGTGCCCCCACCCGTAATGAGAACAACTTTATCTTGAAGTCGTTGAGACATAGCAGCTACGGATTACTCCAGTAAGACGTCAAGGGAACGTAACACCGTTGACGACATGTTTCAGTGGCTCTTTGCGCAGGGCGCGAACCACCTCTTCGGCAGCGCGCAGGCGCAGCTCATCCATAGCATCCGATGTATGCGCCGCACAATGTGGGGTCATCACAACATTCGTCATGTTCAAAAGCGGATTGGAAGCTTCAGGAGGTTCTTGTTCCAAAACGTCTAACCCCGCTGCAGAAATCTTTCCGCTCTCCAGTGCTTCGATGAGTGCCGACTCTTCCACCACGCCGCCACGAGACGTATTAAGAAGAATCGCTCCCGACTTCATCGCTGCGAAAGCCGAACGGCCAAAACACCGCTCGGTTTCTGAAGTCAAGGGAAGATGCAACGAAACGAAGTCGGCTTCTCCCAATAAGTCTTCAAGTGTTTCGAATCGCTGCACATCGGACGCGAGGGATTCAGGGCTTGCATAGGGATCAAAAAAAATCACGCGCATGCCGAGAGTCAAGGCGCGTGTTGCCACTGCCTGGCCAATCGAGCCGAACCCAACCAGTCCCAGGCACTGAGTCGATAGCCTGCGAGCGGGGAGAGCGTGCTCCTGTTGCCAGGTGCCCTGACGGATCTCACCGTCCAACTGAGGAATTTTTCGTGCGCAAGCCAGCAGCAAGGCGATCGTATGGTTTGCCACTTCTTCGGTACAGAACCCCGGTACGTTCGTCACAGGTATTCCCTTGCTCGCTGCGGCTACGTGGTCAACATTGTCGTAGCCGATCCCCAGACGCGCGATCACCTGGCATTTTTCCATGCTTTCGATCACAGGTGCAGAAATCTGACTAGCCGAAGTCATGACAGCATTGGCGTCACGACAGAAGTCAATGATCTCCTGCTCCGACTGACACAAGCGACATTCAAGTTCCACCCCTGCATCTCGCATGAGTGCGAGTACCGCATCATTGAACTCGTGCTGATGGGGATCCGTAAATACTACGCGGTAAGACATTAATTTCCCTGTTCACTAACGACGTTTTTGCCAGGAGGCTGCAATTTCTTCTAGCGTGCGATTCTTTGTTTCTGGCATGAGCATCAGGCCAAATAAGAGCGACAACACACACATCACGATAAATACAATGAAAAACAAGGAGATGGAACCGACAAGTTGCTCCGACCATTCGGCCACGATCGGGAACAAATACGCCGATAAAAAACCGCCGATCCAAACAATGGTTGTGGATATACATACTCCTTTGGCACGCAAACGAGTGGGGAATAATTCGGACTGCATCAACCAGGGCAATGGGCCGAGACCCAAGTGGTGTGGAATGGTTGTCAACACAATGACCAGAACTATCACCGGCCCCGTCCACGCCAAATGGAATGCGACAGCATCGAACATCAGAGCCCCGATCATCATGACCGATGTCCAAATCCACAGTGGTTTCCTGCCAAACTTGTCGACCAGCGAAACACATATCAGAGTAAACACCAGGTTAAAGACATTCAGAATCAGTGCGTTGAAAATAGCCTGACTGGGTGCATCATACCCTCCACGCTTGAAAATCTCGGGCATGTAGTAGGCCACACCACTCCAGCCGGTTAAATTGTTGAACAGTGCCAACAGACAGGCACAGATCAAGGCCAACTTAAACCCACCCTTGAAGAGTTCACCCCAGCTACCTTCCTCTTGCTTCAGATCTTCGTGAATCTCAACCATGGCTTGCCTGGCCGCATGGGATCCATCGATCTTGGCCAAGATCTGCTCGGCTTCTTCCACGCGGCCCATTTCGGCTAGCCAGCGCGGGCTTCTGGGCACCAAGAATAGCAAGAATAAAAAGACCACCACAGGTACCAACTCGGAACCAAACATGATCCGCCAAACTGATTCCGAATTGATACTGCCTTGTTCCGCCAGTAGTGAGAGCCACCAACAGAAGAGGATAGAACAGGTCGAGCCGATAGTGACAGCAACCTGAAACATCAGGCCCAGTCGTCCTCGCAAGCGAGCCGGTGCAATCTCGGCGATATACATTGGTGACGCCACCGAGGCCAATCCAATCGCGAGCCCACCTACGATGCGGAATACATTGAAGGTGAAGATATTATCGGGCAGTGCTGTACCAATTGCACTGGCACCAAACAACACAGCACAAAACATGAGCGTACTACGACGACCGATCCGATCGATCAGCCAAGGCCCTAGCGAGGGGCCAAACATACAGCCAATCATGGCCGAGGCCATGGCAAAGGCGTAGGCTCCTTCCGTGAGTTTGAAATAAGGTTTCCAAAATAATTGCCCCCCCGTGATGACGTGCAAGTCATAGCCAAACAAAAAACCGCCAAAGGCAGCAACCAGGGCCACAACAAATGCATAGCGGGTACTGCCCTCAGTAGAGGCGTGATCAATATCGGGTGTATTTGCCATTTGAGGTCGCCTACCTTTAGTTTTTTAATCCACCTGCTTGAACCCAATCGTAAATACTTTGGACCGCGTCGCGGAGCGTGTATTGCGGAGCAAAGCCTAAGAGTCGTTTCATCTTCGACATGTCAAATTCGATTTCTCCACCCTGCGCCATACTCCAAGGAAATCCAAATGCCGCCTGGATTCCCGGTACCAGCGATTCGACGATGGCAGCAAACTCGCTGCCCCTGGTTGCCTGGGATGCGCAGCAGTTGAACGTCTCGCCCACAGCTGCTGGATGTTCGCCCGTCAACAAATGCATCTGAGCCACATCGCGAAGATCCACAAAGTGGCTTAGTTCTTCTGGGCTTTTGAGGGGAAGTTGCACTTTGTCGCCAGCTTGTAACTGCTCGGCAAATTCTCGCCACATTCTCCCGCCACCGGCACCACCCGGTCCTACCACGGCTGTGAGGCGCAGAATACTGGTGGGTAGTTGATACTGGTGAAAGTAGGTTTCGACGAGTATTTCTTGAATTCGTTTCGTCGACGAATACATATCACAAGGGCGACAGGGGTGATCTTCGGTCACCGGCATTTCTAGCGGCGGTCGAAATGGTGTTGCAGGAAACCATTCGTAGGCAGAGATACTGCTTGAGTGAACAAAGCGGCTGACTTTACTGGCGCGAGCCGCTTCCAAGAGATTCGTCAAACCGGTGACGTTCACCTCGACCATTTCCTGGGGATTGCCCGTATCGCCCGGGAGAGAGGCCAAGTGATAAATAACATCAGGTGACAATTGAGCAATTTGTCCGCTTAAACCCTTGGCATCCAACAGATCACACTCTAGCCACTTAACCTCTTCTAAAGGCCGCCTGCGTGAAAGTACGGCAACCTTGTCACCTCGGTCCAGTAACTGGCGCACCAATTCCCTGCCGACAAACCCTGTACCACCAGTAACTAAAGCTGTTGTCATCAAATGAAGGTCTTTCAGTCTTCGTTAGGAATGCGCTGGTAATGAGGAGGTGTCACTTCTTCTTTGAGAGGAAGATCCACCCAAGCACCCGTTTCCATGGATTTAAAAACGGCACACATGACTTCAATAGACCGTGCCCCATCTTCGCCAGAAACAAGCGGCTCTTCATCGTGCAATAAGCAATCCATGAAGTGTTTGCACATCCGCTCATAATTATTGGGCGAGCGTGGAGGACAGATAGGTATCCATCGTTTTTGAAGAGGTCGATGGATTCGATCTTCGACCCAGAACAATTGTGGCCAGCGATAGTTCTTCAATATTTCTGGCAGATCTTCTTCGTTGTAATCTCGATTCGTGTAGACAGCCATCGGCCAGCTTTGATAGGGATTCACTGCATCGGTGGATGTGTGAATGGTTCCTTCGGTACCCCACAACTCAGTCGACTGAGAAACGGCATGTGAAAAACGGTTGCAATGGACTACTCCAGTGGAGCCATTTTCAAATTCCATCATCACCCAAGCCAGATCATCACACTGGGTATATTCCTCTGGCATTGCCATTCGTTTGGCAATACCAACCACTCGTTTTACCTTTTGGCCGTTGAGCCAGGTCAAGAGATCAATGGCATGAGCACCTGTGTCAGAAATGGCAGCGCCTCCCGCCACTTCACAATTCAAACGAAAATCCGTGTGTGCAACATGGTTTTGATAATTGTGCCAATGCTCATGCAGTGAAGCCCGGCTCATGAGAACATTGCCAATGACACCATCTTCAACAAGTTGCTTGGCCCATTGATTGTGTGTCCAAAAACGTCGGTCGCAGCCCACCATCAACTTGACTTTGTTTTCTCGGCAGGCCTCGACTATCTCCCAAGCTTCCTGATTTGTAATCGCTAGTGGTTTTTCGACAACGACATGAATCCCTCTTTTGGCCGCAGCTACGGCCTGGTTCCGATGGGCATTATTCGGCGAGGCAATAATCACTGCATCCAAACCATCGCAGTTGTCAAGCATATCGAGATGGTCCGTGAACCAGTGATCCGCTTCCCACTGATCTGCGGCTTTGCGAGCCTGCTCTTCACTCACATCACAACATGCGATTAATTTTGCCCCTTCGGTTTTTGCGATCGAGGGGAAATGCGCGATATGTGCAATGCTGCCGCACCCAATAACACCAAATCCAAAGGTCTTAGTCACAGTCGTCCTCGAAAAGTTTAGCTCAAATAGAATACAATAATAACCGTTCTCAATTCATTGCAATCACTTCTATCCCATCTGTCTACCTGCTTCTTTCAGTCGAGTATTTACATCCTCAACAGATGGCATTCTCTTGGGAGTAACTCCCCCTGTTCCTTCAATGACCAACAAGGCTGTTGCCGAACCAAAAAGTCCAGCTTNTGCAGCATTGTGAGTCGCGATGTAGTTCACTAAAAAACCTCCCATAAAACTATCCCCTCCTCCAGTCGCGTCGATTGGTTTACCCGGTAAGGCAGGAAGATCGTATGTTTTATTCGATGTNATAATCTTCACTCCTTTGCTACCTAGAGTGATGATGGCCACTTTCGCTCCCCATTCAATCCAATCTCGACCAAAGGANTCGATATCCAAACGCACATCCCCTGTAAGTCTCCAACAGTCTTCGTCGCTAGCTTTGACGATGTCACAAGCTGAAATAACTCGACGCACCGGTTCCGGATCGCTTTCCATTTGCGGAAGTTTCGCTGGTGGAGAATGCGCACCGCCAAAACCGCCAAGATCGCATCCCAGCAATCCAGGATGCTTTGCCAGTTTCTCTACCGAATCGACCGAGATATCCCAATCCATCGGGCAAACGTAAATAGCTTTGGCGGATTGATAGGCATCCGGAAAGTCCTTAGCTTCTAATAGCAATGCACGACTGAGATACTCTATCGTTTTGCTGCCATCTGGGGCATAAGTCAGCAAATTGTTCGTAGAAGAATCTCCACGTCGCTGGACACCTTGCAAATCCACCCCAAGTCGTTCCATAGGCTCCAATAATCTATCAGGGTAATCAGAGCCAATACAACTAAAAATGCCGACCTTTGCCCCAACCGAAGCCGCACAAGCCATGGAATAGGCGGGAGGACTACCAAGCACGGAGCGCGCATCCTTCCCCGGATAAATGATCGTTTCATTGATGAGNTGGCCTACTGCCACAATATCAAAGGACATAAATTCTATTCCTTAAAATAACGAAAGGCATCAGCGTTCGCGCTTACCCTCGATGAATTCCTGAACATTTTGGAAAGCTAATGAATCGTTGATTTGCGTGGGTGGATGTTTCGTTAAAAAGGCGCATGCAGAATCCAAGACACCTGAGATTCCTCGATCCAGTGCCAATCGAGTCAATCGAACCATGTCGACCATGACACCAGCAAAATTGGCGCTATCTTCAACTTCTAATTTGGCTTCGAAATGCAACGGTGCATTCCCGAAATTTCCGCCATTCAGCCAAAAGCAGGAAGTTTTACGGTCTTTCATGAGTGGGACGTGCGTGAACCCTGTCGACATGTTCACAGGATACGGCATCAGGCTGGTGACCGCCTCTTGCTTGGTTTTATGTTTGCTCAATCCTCGATTCATAAGATTGGCAAAATCAGTATTGCCCGCGTAGTTGATCTGGTAAGTTTCAGCCAGATTAACTCCACGATTATTCATCAGCACGGCAAGTGCTCTGTGGATGGCTGTACCGCCCAACTGACTCTTCACATCATCACCGACTAGAGGTACACCGTTTTCTATTGCCACTTTCTGATACTCTGGATTGCATGTAATCAGGGTTGGCATGCCATTAATGAAGCCAATTTTTGCCTCGCGGATAGCCGCATCGGCAAACATATGAGCAGCATCATGCGACTCCGTAGGCAAAAAATTCAGCAGCATCTCAGCACCACTTTCTTTTAACACCGTTGCCACATCGCAAGGAGTTGCATCAGAAAGAGGTGCAAATTCCGCCAGATGGGGAGGATTACCATCCAAGGGGGAAGCCATATGGACCGTGACACCATAAGGCTTTACTTCGACACCAGGATAACGGTAAGCATTATTTGGCTCACCATAAATGGCCTCGTTAAGATCCTTGCCAACCTTATGGGCATTCACGTCAAAAGCGGCCACAGGAACAATATCTGTTACACGATAACCACCCAGGTCGGGATTCATCAAACCCCGCTCATCATTTTGGTTTTGACGATAGTACTCGATACCCTCGAGCAAAGCCTGAGCACAATTGCCTACACCTGCAATTGCAACTTTGATCGGGTTTGATGATGCGCTCATTAGAAAAATTTCCTTTTGTTACTATTGATTAATTAAAGTTGGACTTTCATTACGATTCTTGGTTGACTCATGCCCCGGANAGATGAGTTCNATATTNTTATCCTTGAAGAATTTTATCCATTCTTCACCNGGTGACTTTTCTGTAACAACTCGACTGATTTGATCCCAGGATGCAATTTTATAAAGTGCAGGACTTTCGAACTTCAACCCATCAACGAGAAGAGAAGTTTCAGTTGCATGTCTTATTACAAGTTGATGCAGATGCGCAGTTTCCATATCACTGGCTGCAGGACCAAAGCCCTGGTCCAAACCATCAGCACTAATAAAAGCTTTGTAACACCGAAACTGCTCTAAGGAGTGCAATGCCAGCGGCCCCACGGTATCCATCCTGGCAGGACGATATTGACCACCTAAGAGCACCACAGTTAGCCCAGGTGTACAAAGTTCGTTGGCTAGTCGAACGCTGGTTACAAAAGCCGATATTCCNTGACGACTCCGGAGGCCAGGCGCNATCTGGATACAAGTCGTGCCTGAATCAATAAACACGTGATCGCCGTCATCAACGAGCCGGGCAGCCAACTGCCCTATGACCTGCTTGGCTTCAGGGGCACGTCGACTCTTTGCAATGAAGGAATGGTCCACTAATGGAGGGAGTGCCGCCCCACCATGAACAAGATTAACTTGATTATCTGCAGAAAGCTTCCTGAGATCTCGGCGTACGGTTGCCTCAGAAACTAATAAGGATGAAGCAAGATCGCTTACCGAGATCATCTTCCTCTCCAGGAGGCAAGTCATGATTCTCTCGCGTCGTTCTGGCCCGGCCTTACCCATCGTTACTCGGCAATCCTGTAGAAATAAGTCAGAATACAGTTGAAAATATGTCATTATTCAGCTAGAAAGGTGACTGAATTATGACGTTTAGACATCTTAATTGATCATTTTCTGCCTGAAAAGTCTTTTTCTTGCTAAAAATATATTCTTTTTTCAATTCTGCCTGAGACATTATCACCTTCCGAAAAATTCTCCGTACTGGTCATCTATGCACATTTTGCCAAAAAAACACCCCCTTCCAATCCAGGTTTCGCTCCTGCTGCTGTCGATACTGCTGCTTTCCAGTTGTAGCCAATCGGACAATCCGATCGTGAACCCAAAGCAAGCAGAGCCTCCTGTTTTTCATTTGGTGACGCATGCCATGCCAAGTGATCCGTTCTGGACTCTCGTTAAGAAAGGCTGGGAAGACGCTTGCCTAAGGTACGAAATCGATGGCCGATATTTAGGCGTGAGAACCGATGGAAATGTAGGCGAGATGCTTGGAAATTTAGAGACGGTTGTCGCAACTGGCAGTGATGGCATTGCTTGTGTGATTACGGATCAACAAGCCCTTGAACGTCCGTTGCGCCGAGCTATTAACAACCAGGTCCCTGTGATTGCAGTCAATGTGCATGACTACCGTGAAGAAGATAAACGCATCCCCTATCTAACTTATGTAGGCGAAGGTTCGTTGGAAACTGGCAAAGCCAGTGCAGAGGTTGTACTGGAACGTTTTGAAAAGCTGGCAAATCGACCACCCAAACATGCTATTTATCTCATTCACGCGACAAGCATTCAGTGCTTAGAAGAACGCGGGCTTGGCATGGAGCAAGCCTATGCTAAAGTTGGCAGCAAGTTTACCAAAGTGGCTTGCAAGTTTGATCCGGTAACCGTGCAAGAAGCGTTACGCGCATTTTTAGAAGCAAATCCTGACGTGGAAACTGTTCATAGCGGTTGCAGTCAGGTGGCCCACTGGGCAGCACTGATGCTGAAGAAAATGGGACGTCTTGGCAATGCCCTTGAACCTCACCAGGAAGGTCAAGTCTATGTGGGTGGCATCGATATGGATGAGCAGCTTCTTACCGATATTACTAAGGGAGATGTCATTGCAACGATTGACCAGCAGCCCTATTTACAAGGGTATCTTTCTGCTGTTTTGCTGTTTCAATACCATACTTTCGGATTGCTCCCTGCCAACAATATCTTGACGGGGCCCTATGTGGTTGGACAATCAAAAGCTCAACAACGCATCGAGCAAATCCAAGGTATGCGCTAATACTTCGCATTGCCGATGAGGCGAATATCTGGAACTGGTTCTAATTCTATGCGAAGAAATATTTGGCAAGCGTTTAAGCAATCGAAAGAACTGGCGGCATTGATCGTTTTGACGGTATTTGTGCTCGTGTTTTCACTTGCTTCCGATCGATTCGCGACCCTAAACACCGCAACGAGCATTCTCACAGTAGCCGCTGAGGTTGGTATCGTGGCGATCGGTGTGTCGATGCTGATGATTTCTGGTGAGTTTGATATCTCCGTTGGTTCTGTCATGGCTATGACTACACTCGTCTTTTGTTGGTTGGCCAATTGGGGACTTCCAGGACCTCTAGCGTTTATCGCAAGTCTTATGCTTTGCGCTGCGATCGGAACGGTAAATGGTTTACTTACCTTAAAGCTGCGGATTCCTTCGTTCATTGTCACCTTAGGAGCAATGATGTTCTGGCGAGGACTTCACAGCTATCTGACGGATGGGTTTCCGGTGATGTATGAAGCAGACGCCTATGAGCGGGATGCCCAATTCCTGGGACTACTCGGCGGGAATCCGTTTGCCATGTTTCACATGACAATCGTATGGTTTCTCCTCCTCGGCATCTTGTTCCAATTCTTGCTGACCTCGAGCGTTTATGGAAATCATCTTCAAGCCGTCGGGGGAGACTGTGAAGCAGCACGCAACGCAGGTGTAAAAGTCAACAGAATAAAACTAACGAGTTTCGTCTTGTGCAGCTCCATGGCAGGATTGGCCGGGTTGCTGAATCTGGCGAGATTCCGAGCTTCCCAGGGCTTATTAGGGATGGGAATGGAACTCGAATCGATTGCTGCCAGCGTGATTGGCGGTAACGAATTAAGTGGCGGTACGGGAACTATTTTCGGAACCGTATTAGGAGCCATACTAACCAGCGTGATCAAAACGGGGCTTATCGATCAGGGTGTTTCGCCGTATCTCTATTTGCCTCTCAACGGCGTCATCATTATTCTTGCCGTCGTGTTGAACCAGATACTTGTGAGGTATCGTCGATGAGCCTTGTTCAACCAATTGTTGAATTGATTGATGTTCACAAGAAATTTGGCAATGTCCAAGCTCTAAGCAATATCAGCTGCAAAATCCCTCGTGGGAAGGTGACCGCTTTAGTGGGCGACAATGGCGCGGGCAAGTCAACCTTCATCAAAATCATCTGTGGGGTTCACCTCCCGGATTCAGGCAAATTCCGATTTCAAGGAGAAGAAGTACGTTGGCAAAGCCCTGATGAATCACGAGTAGCAGGTGTCGAAACGGTCTACCAGGATTTAGCTTTAGTCAATTCACTCAGCATTTCTAGAAATTTTTTTCTTGGCAAGGAACTCCATAAGTGGGGTCGCTTTGGTCCACTTGACCGTCAGCGAATGAACCGAGACGCATTGGAAGGTGTGGCAAGCCTCGGCATTACCCTCGAGGATGCGGACCGTTCTGTAGCAAAATTATCCGGCGGCCAAAGGAAATCAATCGCAATTGCCCGTAGCCTCTATTTTCAGCCGAAATTACTTGTGCTCGATGAACCCACTGCGGCGCTGTCCATTAAAGAATCACAAATTGTATTAGAGCATGTTGAAGAAGTTCGTGATCGTGGCATCTCAGTCATTTTCATTTCGCATAACATACACTTGATCTACCCACTTGCTGATCGTTTTTTACTTCTCGATCAAGGAAAAGTGTTGGGAGACGTGGAGAAACATGACGTCAGCCCTCAGGACTTGATTGATGCCATCGTTCATGGCACTTCTCTTGGAAACTAATACCAGCATGCCGTAATAGCTAGGGCCATGAAAGCAAGCGAACTTCTTGCAGTTTATTGCAATATTATTGCTCATGGCATATCCGTTATAGCCTGAATCATTCGATTTGCTTGACGCTTCAGTGGGCTACAGCAATACTATAAAAAACGGGTGAGTTTTAGCCTATTATGCAGTTCCTGCTATATTCTTAGTGGATCGACGATTGGTCTTATCCGATTGGCGTTTGGTCTTATCCGATTCGCGTTTGGTCTTATCGATCGGCGATTGGTCTGTTCAGCAAATGGCGAATTCTAGGTGTCTCAGAGTTTCATGCCTAAGTCTAAGAAGAGAAATTTGCGCAGAGAGTCGGAACTGGCAAGAAAGTCGGGTCTTTCGAAATTGCGCCGTTTGCTTTTCGAGCAACTTGAACCCCGTCAGATGTTAGCCGGTGATAGCGTCTTTTTTACAAAAGACACAACTGCCGGCAATGATCGCTTGATCTCTGTGGATGGTCTCACTCGAGGAGCGGGAACCGTCAATCTATCTACGCAGCCTGGCTACGTGAATGTTAATACGGGTGAGACAGGCTTGAACCCACGCGTGATCGACGCAGGGTTTGTCAATGGATCTGGAGTGGTTGCGATTGGTGGAGATCTAGTGCAGAGCTTTTCTGCAACGAATATTGCAAACCAATTTGGGACTGCGTGGGATCCTGATGGTGGCGGATCTGCGGCCGGTGTCGATGCACTTGCAATTGGTGACTTTGGCACACAGAGTCACCGAATAGTCATCGCACGAGAAACAAGCCCTGCCGCAAACGATATTCTCGTGATGGCAACCGATGCCTTAAATACTGGTGCTAACGTGCACGTCGCGGGAGGCCCCACTTCGGGTGGGACTGCCCATGGCCTGGCCCTAGCAGATTTTCAAACTGCAACGACGGGTAATGAAGCACTGTTTGGTTTTGTCGATCCCTCCGTGGGAGGCGGCAATGGTCATCAATTGTTTTATAATACTTCCGGAAACTCAGGCCAGTTCTTTCTAAGCAGATTCATAAGTGATGTCGCTGCGGGAAATCTCAATGCGAGCGGCGATATCGACTATATTTTGACTGGTTTAAATTCTCCCGGTCAACTCGAATTTGGCCAGGGAAGCCTGGTATACGAGGCAAACGGAGCGGGTGGCTCGCTTCTCGATACACCCGGATTGGCGGGACCGCATAACCCACCATGGTTTAATGCTGCTGCCATTGGCAACATGGATAATGATGCCGCTCTTGAGGTCGTCCTGGCTGGTAATGATTTTGTCCGCGTACTCGACAACAATGGTTCTGGTGATCTTGATTTCCTGCCACCCCTTTTCGAATCCTCTCCACTGGGTGGAGGTGTGCAATTCGTCGATGTAACCATTGCGGATGCGGATAGCGACTCGGTAAACGAAATTATTGCTGTGACAGATACCGGACTGGTCTATATGTTCGGACACTCTGTGATTGGAGATGTCAACAGTGCTTTCTCGGCATCCGCATTAGGTATCTATGACACGGGAGCAGATTCGCTGTTGGGTGTGGCTTCATTAGAAGGACCTGCTTTTCACGCTTATGTCACCGGCCGCAATGTATTCTATAACAATTCCTCATTCGACGGGAATGATCCTTCGGCGGGAACCAGTGATGATCAATCGATAGCCACCGACAAGCAAGCTCTGCTTCCAAGTGGAACGGCAACATTCAGCAACTACACCAGTTTCGATCAAGGCATCAACGGAGCCATGATCGACATTCAAAACCTGGCTTTGCCAGGGGCACTAAGCCTATCCGATTTTCAATTCCGAGCGGGCAACGCCGATGAACCTTTTCCTTGGAATTTGGCGCCCCAGCCTGTCAACAATATTGCTGCTGACATACGCCTAGGAGAAGGTGCTTTTGGGTCCGATCGGATCACACTCATTTGGAATGCCAATGACATCGAAAAAGAGTGGCTGGAGATTCGAGTCAAGGCCACGGCCAATACGGGACTGGTTTTCGACGATGTCTTTTATGTTGGTAATGCAATCGGTGAAACGGGCAATTCAGCATCCGATGCACTTGTTGATGCAACGGATGTGGCCGACACGATAGCCAATCCCCATGGGCCTTTCGATCAGGCGGCTATTATTGACGCATACGATTTCAACCGCGATGGCCTGGTTACCGCGGCCGACATCTTGATTGCCCGCGACAATGGCAGCACGTCACTAGACGACTTGGAGCTTTTGGTCGCACCGCTTCCCGAAGTTTCGTCCTTCCGCATCGTTGAAGAAAATGGGCATTGGTTGCGGCTGGAAGAATCTGGTGGTACCGGGTGGAACTTTAATTATTTTTCAGACGCGGGCGTAGAAATTGACTCGGCGCTTAGCATCAACATCGACAATTCGCCACTGGACTTTTATCTCGCGGATGAACCGGGTGGAACATTTCTGTTCTTGGCACCCGATGGGCAAGTCATTCCTGATTTACCCCACACAGGAATTAAACCAACCTTTGGAGTGTTCGGCGACATTCTTGCAGAAGACATATATGCCATCGAGCGCAACCCAATGACACACTTTCTGCGGGAGCAAGCAAATGTCAGTGCATCGGCAAGCACCATGTTGCATGCCGCCCAAGGATTCCAAGACATGGATGGCGGCGCGGGCATCATCTTGCATCCCGATCACGATCAGGATCTGGTAACCTTTCCAGGAGATCCTGCGGACCATCCTGACAGCGGGGCCGTTAAGCTGATTGCCTACGGTCAGGGAACTGGCTCACGAGCCAATGCAATCATTTTTTCGACACGCGATGGAGTCAATTCCACAGCCGAGAGAATGGTCATCCAAGACGGCACGGTAAACGTCTTTGGCAACATACACGCCTCAGGCAGTATTACTCCAGGCTCTTCGAGCGGGTTTAAGCAGGATCTAGCAGATCTCAGCTTTGAGCAGTCACTTGAATTGATTCAAAGTTTGGATGCGATCAGCTTTGCATACATCGCAGATCCCAACCAGCCCCGCCTGGGATTTATCGCCGAAGAAGTACCAAAAATCTTTGGTACAGAAAATCGCAAGGGTGTGGATCCCATGGGTATCGCCACCGCGCTGACCGTGATTCTACAGCAGCAGCGCGAGACCATTGATGAGATCACGCAATTGTTAGAGTCCGCTGAGATCGACACGGAAAGCATTCGTACGGCAATATTAGATTTATCCCGTTCACATCCGTCCATTGTCGGGGGGCCTTTAGCAACAGGTTCCTCAGCTGCGAGTTCTTCAATTCTAGGCGCTTCGGTCGGGGCGAGTTCAACAAGCACTGCAGCAGCCAATTCAGAAGGTGTTGCAATTGCCGGCAATTTGTTGGGAAGCGCCAGCAGTAACGCACCCTTGGCTGCATTCTCTCCAGAGAGCATAATTTCCGATCTCGAGTTGCCTACTTTTGCTGCCAGTACCTCAGATCCAAGTACGGAGCTCACAGCTGCATCTTCTCATTCTAGTTGGGTTGCTGCATCGCACGCAGTGAACCTACCTGTCGTGACTCCCTTCCAAGTCACCGAATCAGGGAACGAGTGGATTGAATTGCAAAACTCCTCTGGTACGAATTGGAATTTTGACCACTTTAGCAACCCTGGCCTGGGAATTGGTTCGGCGCTGAGCGTCAACGTAGACAGCTCGCCCCTCGATTTCTACCTTGCCGATGAAACGGGTGGTGCCAACATCTATCTATGGGAAGATGGACGGGCAATTCCGAATCTTGTACTGACTGGTGACAAGCCCGATTTTGCACTGTTCGGTGATATGTTGGTGGGCGACATTGTGGGAAATGGGCGTGAAGCAATCTCACATTTTCGCCGGGTGGATTCGAACCTGAGTGCCCAAGCTGCCACCGTGCTGTTTTCAGCCGGCCAGGGAATCAATAGTGATACCGACGGCGGTGCAGGGATTTTGTTGCGACCCGATCACCATCAGGATGTGGGCGCGTTTCCGGGTGATGCTACTACAAATAACGAAAGCGGCACCTTGCAGCTCACTGCTTATGGAGTCGGTAGCGGCGCCTACGCCAATGCGATTGTGTTTCAAACACGTGATGGGGTCGACTCTGTCGCCGATCGTATGATCATCAAAGATGGAACGGTTAACGTGTTCGGTGAGGTGGTTGCCTCAGGAACAATCACTTCCGGGTCTTCTCGCGAAATCAAACAAGATATCCAAGAGCTTGCTTACGACCATGCTGCAAATTTGGTCGAACTGCTGGATGCGGTGAGTTTTGCCTATCACACAAATCCGGAGCAGCCTCGCCTGGGGTTCCTGGCCGAAGAAGTGCCAGAAGAGTTTGGAACAGCAGACCGTAAAGCAGTGGATGCCATGGGCATCACAGCGAGCCTTGTTTCGATTGCTCAACAGCAGCAAGCAGAAATCGACGCACTTTACGAATTGCTGCAACCCATCCAAGTCGGTGCCGGAGTTGATGCCTTGGGAGAAGTTGCTCACTCCTCATCAAACGGGTATGGCAGCAGAACCATGAGTGGTGCTGCAGAGTTGACCACCCTAGTTTCGAGTCTCTCAACATCCAATCACCTGGTAGCGAACTTTTTAAATACTTTGCAGCCAGTCGAAGCCAATCCTGTCGAAGCCAATCCAGACGAATCCGGTCCTGTCGAGCCACACAGCACGGCTTTGCCGAATGCTCAGCAGGGAGGGTGGACACCTCTTCCGCTGACTTCAGGTGATGAAGTACCAGCATTTACTATTCTGGAAAACGCGGACCAGTGGATGCGATTGGAAGAAACAGGCGGCACCGGCTGGAACTTTTCACACGTGGCCAATCCGGGCCTGGGAATTGATTCTGCTCTGAGCATAAACATCGATGGCTCGCCACGTGACTTGTATTTTGCCGATGAACCCGGTGGCCTGGGGATGTACCTGTGGGATGATGGCGTGAGTGTGCCGAATCTTCCCCACACGGGTGTGAAACCCACCTTTGCAATCTCCGGTAATATGTTGGTGGGCGATCTGATCCTGGAGGGACGAGAAGCACGAACGATGTTCATGCGGGAGCAAACCAACCTGAGCGCATCAGCAAGTACGACACTCTATTCCAGCCTGAATGGACTCAACGATGTCGATGGTGGGGCAGCGATCATTATGCACCCAGACCACAATCAGGATACGTATACTTTTCCCGGAGACCCGGTCGATCATAATAAGAGTGGCGCTTTGGAACTTATCGCCTACGGCCAAGGCACCGGGACCTTTACGAATGGCATTCGGATTAATAGTAAATTTGGACCCAATAATCTTGCCGAAAGGATGCTGATCAAAGATGGGTTGGTAAGCATTACTGGCAATCTTGTGGCAACGGGAACCATCACGCCAGGTTCGTCGCAGGAATTTAAACAGGACATCAGCAATCTCAGTTATAGCCAGGCGGCTGATCTGATTTTCAATCTCGATCCAGTAAGCTTCGTTTATTCGGTAGATCCAAGCCAGCCGCGTTTGGGATTTGTTGCCGAAGAAGTGCCCCTGGTATTTGGCAACTCCCAACGCAATGGCGTCGACGCCATGGGAATTACCTCCGCCCTCACGGTTGTGGTGCAGCAACAGCAGCAACAGCTGGCTCAGCTCAGCCAATGGGTCGACACTTTTATTACGGATGCCGTTCGTCCGTCAGCAAACCTGCCAGGCGATCTTGATCTCAATTTAGGTGCAACCACTTTCTTGACCTTTAACATGTTAACGACAGAGAGGTTTGCATCGCATTTCCATGGAGCTTTGTCTCAAGTTGAAGTCGGTTTCAATAATATTGTCACGACTACGCAGGAGAGACTTGCTCCCGCTATGAGCGAAGCATTCGCACACTATCGTTCTTCACATCTAAGTGAATTGCAAGAATTTGGGAATACCGTGTCGGAAGAATTTGACGAAAAATTGGCCGATCTTTGGGGTGAAAATGCGGACTGGCTTCGTGATCCAAGTTGGGACGGAGTTGTATGAGATTTACCAACCCTTACATTTTGAGACGAATCAGTAGCCTACGAAATGTGTCGCTTGGGGCTACCCTTGTCTTGATTGCTGCTTCGGCTGGCGTCTTGATTGCTTTGACTGATTTAGCTAGAGGGGCGACGATTGATGTGGGCACCCATTTCTTGTTGGCAAATACACCTGGTCAGGATATTTCCATACCCGTAACTGGAGTAGATATAGTCGCCGGTATCGACTTGTTTGCGCAAGTAGGCGACGGTGGTCCAGAATTAGTAAACGCAGCCTTGCCTGCAGGGACTGATGGTCCAGAAATCAGTTCCGTGAACATGACCTCTGGAACAATCTTCGATGTGAGTTCGGCTGTCCAGACCGACCTTGATCGCTCGGGTGTCGTTCAAATGTTTTTCTCAACGGTAGCATTGAATCCACCACCAGGGCCATCGACTGTTTCAGCAAGTGGCTTAGTGGCCCAGATAACTCTAGACACCACCGGATTCACAACAGGGAATTTTGATCTACTCTTGTCCAGTGTTTTACCTGGATTGTCTGGTGGTCCTTTTGAGACAACTCTCTTGGGTACGGGGGGTGCTGCTGTGTCAACAACCGTGAACAATGGTTCTCTGATTGTGCTTTCCACTTCGGATGCCGATTTTAATGTTGACACCAAAGTGGATGGAGCCGACTTTCTCATTTGGCAACGCGGCTTTGGTGTTGGAACCACCTTTGCTCAAGGCGATGCCGATGGCAATGGGAACGTGGATGCCTACGATCTACCCATCTGGAATTTCCTCAATGGAAGCAATACAGGCTCTCTGGCTACTGCCTTCACGGCCATACCCGAACCGGTGTCTTGCTCGATCCTCTTCGTTGCTCTCGTACCATGGCTAGGCGGTTTTCAAAGAATACGAAGCAACTTAGGGATGACTCAATAATAACTTCGGCTATTTCAGATTCTCCGCGTCCGGCGCTCATCCATCTGAACATGAGGAAACAGAGGATATTTCTCTGTTGTCTCTGTTACCCCCTGTTTCCAAACCATGAACAAAGGGCAGGCTGCACCCAGCGCGAAATTTGAGGATTTCCCGGCGCTGACGCAGGCTACACATACGACTATAACCGTGCTTTACAATAAACTTGACTTCTTCGTGGGGAGAGCTGCTCCGTGAAATCGTTTCAACTTACCGGAATACGCGAAATGGAGTTACTCGAGGTTCCGACTCCTCAGATTAAGCGTTCGACGGATGTGCTCATCCAACTTGGCGCTGTGGGAGTGTGCGGTTCGGACATCCATTACTACGTCACTGGACGTATCGGTAGCCAGGTTGTTGAATACCCGTTTACGGTAGGCCATGAGTGTGCTGGAACGGTTGCTGAAGTGGGTACCGGAGTCTCCTCGGTGAAGGTGGGCGATCGGGTGGCAATTGAACCAGCCATGCCTTGCGGGCAGTGCGACCAATGTCAGGTGGGGCGCGAGAACACGTGCCGCCACAACCGGTTTCTTGGCTGCCCTGGTCAGGCAGAGGGGAGTCTTTCAGAGTATTTGCTCATGCCTCAAGAAAACTGCTTCAAGATCGAAGATGATCTTAGCATGGGTGAAGCAACCGTCTCAGAGCCGCTAGCGATTGCCATCTATGCCGTCCAACAGGCGGGTGTTCGCAGCGACCAACAGGTCGGCATCCTGGGGATGGGACCCATAGGACGCACGGTAATGATGTCGGTAAATCATGGAGGATGTGACAACATTTACTGCACGGACAAGATAGAGGAACGATGTGTCGCCACGCAACAAGCGGGTGCAAAATGGGTAGGAAACCCAACACGGCAGGACGTCGTGGCAGAAGTCTTCCAGCATGTTCCTCTGGGACTGGACGTTGTCTATGAATGTTGTGGTAAGCAAGACGCGATCGACCAGGCGGTCGAAATCTTACGTCCAGGAGGCAAACTCGTGCTTATCGGTATCCCAGAAGTCGATTCGATCTCCTTCAAGCCTGAAAGAATACGACGCAAGGAACTCACCCTCATTAATATCCGTCGGCAGCGTGAGTGCGTTCAACCGGCTCTCGACATCATCGGGGAGAGCCGTGCAGAGGTCGACCATCTCATCACGCACCGCTTTCCTTTCTCCGAAAGCAAAACGGCATTTGACCTTGTGGCCGACTACCGTGACGGCGTCGTCAAAGCCATGATCGAGTTTTAGCAAGAAGCGCGTACGGACTAATTGCTAGAAGCTCAAGATCAAGATTGTAGCCGGATCCGCCAGGATTCGGGGGGGTAGAGTAAGGCTAAGCCAACCGGCAGGATCCAGAAGTCTGGCGACATCGGCTACGGAGGACATCAAAAGATCCATGGCCAGTAGTACCAGGTTTCAATACTCCCATATTCGTCTGGCAAGAAACGGAAGCCTCTACTCGCTCAGTGAGATATCATGCGTGTTGCACCAGTCCGCCAGCTGTGCGGCTGCCTGGTCGTCCGTGATCTGATTGGGAGGAGACTTCATAGACACGCTGCAAACCGGCTCAACGGGCCCAGCCAGACCGCGATCCATGGCAACTTTTGCCCAACGAACGGCATCCAATACGACTCCAGCTGAGTTGGGTGAGTCCCAGACTTCCAGCTTCAGCTCCATCCTCAATGGCACTCCACCAAAAGCCGAACCATCGAGACGAATGTGACACATTTTTTGATCTCCCAGCCACTGCACATAGTCGCTTGGACTGATATGGATATTCTCTGCTGGAATCCCTCCTGGGATAATCGATTCGACAGACTTCTTCTTGGACTCACGTTTCGTCGTCAATCGCTCGTCATTCAACATGTTGTAGAAGTCCATGTTGCCACCAAAATTCAGTTGATAGGTGCGTTCCAGCTTGATACCGCGCTCTGCTAACAATTGGGCCAGGACACGGTGTACAATGGTTGCACCGAATTGGCTTTTTACGTCATCGCCAATCAGGGGCACCCCTGCTTCCTGAAACCTTTTTTGCCACGACTCCTCAGACGCAATAAATTCTGGAATGCAATTCACAAAAGCACATTTGGCTTCGATAGCGCGCTCTGCCCACCAGCGCGTAGCTTCGTAAGATCCGACGGGAAGATAATTCACGACGACATCGGTTTTAGATTCTCGGAGAACTCGCACAACATCAACAGATTGGGCAGAGTCAACCGGTGTAATCTTTTCCGAATATCGCCTGCCCAGACCATCAAAAACAGGAGAGGCTTGAACGGTGACCGGCAGGGTTGGTACATCGGAGAATCGATACGTGTTGTTTTCACCTGCATGAATGGCAACATCCAGGGTTTTTCCAACCTTAGCGACGTCCACATCGAAGGCCGCACTGAATTCAATCGACGAGGGAAGATAGTCATCGATTGACCAATGCATCAGCCCCGGGTGTGCTTCTTTGTAATAGTGCACCCCCTGAACTAGTGCAGACGCGCAATTGCCCACACCGACGAGCGCTACTCGAACCGTATTCTCCAAGACAATCCTCCTAGAACCTATTTCAAAACCACCGTGTTGTGTCAAGTTTCCCGAGGAATTCGACCCTGAACTAGGCTATGAAACTGGTTCTCGTTGTTTTGGGTCTCTGCCCCCCTGCCCTCCAGGAAAAAGACCGTCCACTCGAATACCTCTGCTCTTCAAGGTACGTTCCCATTAGCCGTTCGCTCAGACTCCTGCCTCACTACGACGCAATAATTCGCTGGTTGAGCACTCACGTACCGGCTTGTATCCTTGGAGCGGCAGGATATGCTCGTGGATCGCATCGATAATGTCCGAAGGTTGCGGGAAGAAACTATCTTCGATTTCATCGGCTGGGGTGATCCAATTGCGCGCTCCCACAACCACTGGCGGGCCGTCGAGTTCGTCAAAGGCGAACTGTGTGATTTTGGCAGCAAACGTCTGCAACGCACTACCGCGTTCGCAGGCATCGGATGTGAGCACAATCTTGCGTGTCTTTTTTATGGATTCGATAACCTTGGCAAAGTTGAACGGTACGATGGTACGCGCATCGATCACTTCACAGGAAATGCCGTACTTATCTGCTAACTCCTCAGCAGCGTCGAGCGCCCGATAGAGCGTTGCACCAATGGAGAGGATGGTCAGGTCGTTGCCGGCCTTCTTGATATCGGGCTCTCCAAAGGGAATTTCGTAGGCTTCGGTCGGCACACCCCCTTCATGGAATAATTCTGGCTGATCGTAAAGACGCTGACTTTCAAAAAAGACAACCGGATCCGTACCCATCAAAGCGGAGTACATGAGTCCTTTCGCATCGTAGGGTGTGGCGGGAAATACTACTTTCAGACCCGGAATGTGGGCACACATACTGGTCCAATCCTGGCTGTGCTGGGCGCCATATTTTGATCCAACGGATACTCGCAAAACGACAGGCATCTTGAGTAAACCACCTGACATCGACTGCCATTTGGCCAGTTGGTTGAATATCTCATCTCCGGCACGCCCCATGAAATCGCAATACATCAACTCCGCAATCACCCGGCCGCCTTCCAGGGCATAGCCGACAGCCGTGCCAACAATCGACGCTTCGCTAATCGGCGAATTGAATAAACGGTGGTAGGGCAATGCCTCAGTCAAGCCGCGATAGACGGCAAATGCGCCCCCCCAATCGCGATTCTCTTCGCCGTAGGCGACGAGAGTAGGATCGGCATAGAAACGATCAATAATGGCTTCGAAGAGGGCATCACGAACAGCAATGCAGCGTTGTTTGGGTAATGGCTTGCCGTTTTCGTCGAGCCCGAAACGACTCCGCCGCTCCAGCTGCTTGAAACGCGGATTCTCGGCTAGCGGCAAGTTCGTATCCGCAGGACGATCTTCCATCTTCTCAACTCGATCATCAGAAAACATCACCTGTTCCAGCAGGCACTTCGTATTCTTTTGATTTGCCCGCGGTGAAATCTCCAGGTCGACCGCCTTCTGATACGATCTGAGAATCAACGCATCCACGTTGGCCTGCATGGCATCGAGGTCCGTTTGTGTGCATACCCCCGCATCCATCAAGTTGGACGCAAACGTGTTGATTGGATCAACATCTTGCCAGGCGTCAATCTCGTCTTTTTCACGATAGGAACTGGCATCGGAGGGAGAATGTCCGCTGAAGCGGTAGGTCACCGTATCCAATAATACGGGTCCATCGCCTCGCTGAATTATTTCTCGCTTGCGACGTATGGCATCCACGACGGCCAGGGGATTGTAACCGTCGACGCGTTCGGCATGCATCTGATCTGGATTGAGTCCCGCACCCATGCGAGCCAGCACCTTGAAGCCCATCGTCTCGCCCACCGGTTGCCCACCCATTCCGTAAAAATTATTCACAAAATTCATAATGAGCGGCAGCCCACCGCGATGTGCTTCGTCCCACAATTCCTTGAATTGGTCCATCGTAGCAAAGCAGAGGGCTTCCCAAGTTGGTCCACAGGCGGCAGCTGCGTCGCCAATATTTGCAATCACCAGGCCTGGTTTCTTGTTGACATGTTTGTTTAATGCAGCACCCACGGAGATGTCTGCTGACCCACCAACAATGGCGTTATTCGGATAAACTCCAAAGGGCGGAAAGAACGCGTGCATCGAACCACCAAACCCACGATTCAGACCAGTATCGCGAGCAAATATTTCAGCCAAGGCGCCATAAACGATGAAATCCATCGCCAAATCTTGTGGTTCGCCTTGGAAATCTTTTTCTACCACGCGCAAGCAATCACCGCCAAAGTAGTTCGTCATGATCGCCATCAACGATGCGTCTTCGAGCTTACGAATCGCCGATAGGCTTTTGGCAAGAATCTCACCATGCGAGCGATGCGAGCCATAGATGTGATCGTCGGTGCCGAGGAGAAACGCCTGCCCCACTGCCGAGGCTTCCTGCCCAATTGAAAGATGCGCAGGACCGCGATGATTGTATTCGATATTATTGAAGTGTCCTTGCTTCTTGACTGTCTCCAGCATGCTTTCGAAAGCACGAATGATCATCATGTCACGTTGAATAAAGAGCAGATCTTCTTTACTGACTTTGCCCTCTGACAGTTCGTCCACGACGCTCTTGTCGTAATGATTGAGATGAATAGGCTTGAAATCGAGAACTTCGGACGACCGCATCTCTTGGGGGTCAATCATCAATGCCTTGGGCATAGTAGTAAACTCCTGAACAAAAAAGTATTTATTATAGGTGTGCTAGGATTACGTAGTGGAATTTTCAGATCGATTCGTGGCGTCGGGAAAAATCACGGGAATATCCTGGTCGAGAAAAAACTCTTTCCATTCCAACGACGGTGGCTGGTCGGTCACGACTTTGTCGATTTGTGACCAATCGACGATCTGGAACAGTGAAGAACTGTCAAACTTACTTTGGTCACTGAGCAGCACTGTCGAACTGGCATTTTTTACCACCAGTCGATGCAGATAGGCACTTTCTGCGTCGCTGGCCGAAGGCCCAAACTCCATATTGATACCGTCCGTTCCGATATAGGCGACGTAGCCACGTACGGCATCCAAAGCTCGGAGTGCCATGGGACCAACCATATCCATGCGATCGGGCCGATACTCCCCTCCGACCATAAACAAGTGGATGCCAGAAGTGGCTAAATCGAGTGCCAAGCGAGCACTGTTGGCAAGTACCGTCACATTGTGCTTGCGTTTGAGATAGGGCAAAACTTCCGAACAGGTCGTCCCCGAATCCAAGAAGATGTGGGCTCCGTCTACAATAAGTTCTCCGGCAAGTCGACCTATGATTCGTTTGGCTTCGCTGGCCCGCAGGGATTTGGCTTGGTAAGAATAGTCACGATCAGCCGGCAGGGAGACGCCGCCATGATTCAACTCCAAACTTTGTTCCTCGGCCAATATTTTGAGATCTCGCCGCACGGTGGCATCGGAGACATCCATAGCCTCAGCCAGTGCTTTGACCGTAACCTGCTTCTTATCAAGCAGTTGCGTCATGATTCGCTTACGGCGATCAATTCTTGACTGACTCATCTGGGACCTTGCAAAGACTCAAGTCATCGTTAATACTACACAATATTATTCAATAACGACAAAATTATCAACAACTACTGCAATTTTTTGTTTATTTTGCTAAAATACAGCGATCAAGTTGTCATTATCTACTGAAATACGACACTTTATGTCCATTCTCAAGCTTCCTCAGAAACCTGAATCTGTCAGATCAGGATCAGCCACCGTTTTACGTTGGCTGGTGCAGCCAGGCGAGCCTTTCGCTGCGGGTTCTCAACTCCTGGAATTGGAAATAGAAGAAGCGCAACTAGCAGTCACCACACCTGCTGCCGGTGTACTTATTGAACCGCTCGTTATCCCCGGCCAGACCCTGGCGGTGGGTGCAGAACTCGCACGAATCGATACGAATTCAATAGCCTCGGCACAATCTGATTCCCAGGTAATAGCGGAGCCACCCGTGAACGAAGAACATCCGAAAGCAGCCGCTAACCCAATCGTAGATGGCAGCGATACCAAGAACAACAATATGGACGATCAAAGTGCCGAGCCTATTCTCATGCCTCAAGCAGGCAACACCATGGAAGAAGGTACCGTTCTCGAGTGGCGGGTGCAGGAAGGCGATACGATTAAGCTCGGACAGATTCTTTGCGAGATCGAAACGGACAAAGCGACCATGGAATACGAATCTCCAGTCGCCGGTCGGTTGGCGCGTATTGTTGCTGAACTGAACGAACCGATTGCCGTTAAGAAACTTATCGCCGTGGTGGCCGAGAGCGATGCGGCTGCAGACGCTTATCTAGCCAGTCAAAGTTCTGCCTCCACTCCCACAGAAACAGCATCTGTTTCGCCGGATGAAGTTCGTGCCACAGCAACCTCGCAGAGGACCACCAATGGTTCAGCCACATACCATGCCGGGGGAAAGCTGAAAGCTTCTCCGGCAGCCCGTAAGTTGGCCAAAGCGCAAGGATTGTCGCTGGAATCGTTAGGAGCAGGTAGTGGTCCTGGAGGGCGCATCCTGTCCAGCGACCTTTCGCGTGCCACAGCAGCGCCTTCTGGAGGAGTCGCTGCAGGAGAAGGTGGACGCCGCCCGATGTCGAAGATGCGAAGGGCCATTGGCTTAAACCTACAACGTTCGAAGCAGACCGTTCCACACTTTTACGTGCGGCTGACAATCAACGCTGGACCACTCCAGGAATTCTACCAACTGCAAAAACCACACACGAATTGCTCGCTCAACGATCTGGTGGTGCTGGCTGTGGGCCGATCGATGCGAGAATTTCCAGCCGTGCGTAGCCAAATCGACGGCGACGACATCGTTGAATTTCCGCATGCCAACATCGGCATTGCGGTCGGAGTCGATGAGGGGCTCGTTGTCCCTGTGGTAATGAATGTCGACACACTTTCACTGGCCCAGCTCGCTCAAGAGTCGAAGCGTGTTGTCGAAGCCGGGCGCAAGGGTGTGTTAGAAAATATTGGCAAAGGAAATTTTACAATCAGCAATCTTGGCATGTTCGGTGTCGAAGAATTCAGCGCGATTATCAATCCGCCCGAGTCGGGCATTCTGGCCGTCAGCGCCATTCGTGAAACCGTGATCGTCAACAATGGTTCCATGAGTCCCGGACGGATATTGACGATGACTTTAAGTGCCGACCATCGTGTGGTGGACGGCCTGTTGGCTGCAAAATTCATGGCGAGACTGAAAGAGATCCTGGAGAATCCTACCGAGGAACTGAGCTGATATGTCCGATCCTTTTGATCTATTGGTTGTCGGCGCTGGACCGGGTGGCTACATCGCTGCTTTGAAAGGGGCTCAACTTGGTGCGCGCGTCGGAATCGTCGAAAAACACGAACTGGGCGGTACGTGCCTTAATTACGGCTGTATTCCTTCGAAGGCGTTGCTTGCTTCTGCAGAAATTTTGCACACAGTGCGGGAAAGCGGGCGTTGGGGTGTCGAAGTATCGGGGCAGGTAGGCTTCGACTGGAAAAAGATCACTGATCATAAAACCCGCACGATAGGTCAATTACGCGGTGGGATTGCCAGCTTGTTAAAGGGTCGTTCCGTAACCCATCTTCAAGGCCTGGCAACCCTGGATGCGCCCGGCAGAGTCGTCGTGCAAGGCAAAAGTGACAAACGAGAAGTTGTGACTGCCAAGCACATCGTCCTGGCCACGGGATCGTCTCCCATACGAATTCCGGGATGGCCCGATGATCCTGATTATGTCTGCACGTCGGATGAAGCCGTGCATTGGACGAGTTTGCCCTCACGACTCCTGATTGTGGGTGGTGGCGTTATTGGGTGCGAGTTTGCCTGTATGATGCAGAGCTTTGGCGTTCAAGTAACCATCGTTGAGATGTTGCCCCATCTGCTGGCGACGCTCGATAATGAACTCGGTACGGAACTGCACAAGATTTTTAAGGCACGCGGCATTTCCTGTCATTTGGACACGAAAGTCGAAGATATGCAGCTTACCAAAAGCGGCGTCCGTGTCCGGTTGTCGTCAGCAGAAAGCCTGGAGTTTGACCGTGTCCTGGTGGCAACCGGGAGAAAGCCCAATACGCACCATGTGGCCTTGGATCAGGCCGGCATCTCTGCTGACGGGCGTGGTTTTGTAAGTGTTAACGAACAACTGGAAACGAATGTACCGAATCACTACTGCATTGGTGACGCGAATGGGATGAGCATGCTAGCCCATGCTGCATCGTCTCAAGGTGTTGCAGTCGCGGAGAATGCCTTGGGCAAAAAAGCTCCCTGGCAGGCAAAAATACCAGCTGCCGTCTATACCTTTCCCGAAGTGGCCGCGGTGGGAATGAGCCAACAAGAGGCGACTGCTGCTGGACTGCCCATCGCAATTGGTCGATTTCCGCTAGCGCACCTCGGCAAAGCGATGGCCACCAGGCAAACGGACGGCTTTGTAAAAATGATTCGCCATCGCGAAACGGGCCAACTTTTGGGAGCACACATGATTGGCCACAATGCCACAGAGTGCATCGCAGCTGCCACAGGCTTGTTGCAACAGCAAGTATCGATGCAGGATATCGCCGAGACCGTCTGGGCACATCCCACCATTAGCGAAGCTATCAAAGAAGCCGCTGAGGACTCTTTAGGCTTGGGTTTGCATTTGCCACCACGGAAAGTCATACCCGTTGTCGCCGAAGTCGCTTAAGGCAGAACTCACAACTCTTGAGACCCGAGTTGCCATGGGAAAAAAAGTCGACGAGACACTTGCCACCCTGAAGGACCTGGGAACTCCATCAGAGCTGCGCGGCCTGGCCAACCAAGGCTATGGCCTCGTAGAACCCTTGCCAGCCAATGCACACATTCATCTACCACCAAACTTTTCTGCGTTCGAAACGGTCGAGCAGGCAATCGATCTGGCCAGCGACCAGAATATCAGCGTCCTGGGTGTCAGCAACTACTACGATTTCCAGGTGTATGGCGAATTTTCCGAGAGAGCACGCGAGAAAGGCATCTTCTGTCTGTTTGGCCTGGAAATCATCTGCATGCAAGAGGATCTCCGCCAGGCGGGCATTAAGGTCAATGATCCTGGCAATCCGGGTAAAACCTATTTGTGTGGAAAAGGTATCACTCGCTTTGGCAAGTGGACTTCAGAAGCAGAGAGGCTGATCAACACGATTCGCCAAAATGATCGCCAGCGAATGCAGGAGATGATTGCTCTCCTGAATGCCACGTTCAACAAGCGAGGTCTGGCAACACAGATCGACGAAAATGCCGTGATCGACATGATCGTCCGTCAACACCAATCGCCACGAGAAACCGTTTATCTGCAAGAACGTCATGCTTCACAGGCATTTCAAGAGTTCTTCAGCCAACAGGTTCCGACTTCAGAAAGTGCCTCACGACTAAATACAATTCTAGGCGCCGAAACGAAAGCCGGACTCGAGAATCATGTAGCAATCCAAAACGACATACGATCGCACCTGATGAAAGCCGGCAAACCGGCTTTTGTCGATGAGTCTTTTTTAAGTTTTGAGGAAGCACAGCAACTCATTCTGGAATTGGGCGGTATTCCCAGCTATCCGACCCTGGCTGATGGAACATCTCCCATTTGCGACTATGAGGCAGACATCCATGACCTGGTTCGTAAACTTCACAGCCGCAATGTGCACGCGGCTGAATGGATTCCGGTTCGCAACTCACCGGCTGTAGTGCGAGAGTATGTCACGAAAATGCGAGATGCTGGACTACTGCTAACCTCGGGAACAGAACACAACACACTCGACTTGATCCCCCTGGCTCCAACTTGCAACGACCAATCGATGCCCGCTGATTTGCAGGCGATCTTTTGGGAAGGAGCTTGCGTGGTGGTAGCCCATCAATTCCTCACACTCCATGGCGAATGCGGTTATGTTGATGCCAATGGCAACCCGAATCCTGAATATGCAACGGCTGACGAGCGAATTCGCAGCCTGGCCCAAGTGGGGGCTGCCGTCCTGGGCAAATACCAAGAAGCCTGTTCCGCCCCCTCCCAAAGTTGATTCTTATCAAGAGAGGACTCGATTTTGCTTTCCATGAGCAAGCCAACCGAATGGCCCCAAATCAATTCTACAGATTCTGAATTAGAAGTTATCTGCAAGTTATCGCGATACTATGGAAGTGATCCGTCAATTGTGCTAGCCGGCGGTGGCAACACCTCGTGCAAGATTGGAGATCGTCTCTTCGTAAAAGCCAGTGGTACATCGCTGGCAACGATCACGTCCGACGGATTTCTGAAAATGGATCGGACGAAGCTTGATCAATTGGTGGCAGCACAACTCGATGACGATCCCGACACGCGCGAAGCGCAATACAAGGCAGCAATATCTGAAGCACGTTGCGAGCCGGAAAAAGGTCAACGACCTTCTGTCGAGGTGTTGCTGCATCATATCATTCCTGACACGTACGTTGTGCACAGCCATGCCACAATCGTCAACACTCTCACTTGCCACACCGACGGCCAGCAGTTGGCTGCTGAGATTTTTGGGGATGACATTGTCTGGTTGCCATTTGTTGATCCTGGTTTTATTCTTGGTCAGGAACTCAAGCGGGCCCTTGATGAATATGCATTGAAGACCGGGAGTTCCCAGTGCAAAGCTATTCTGATGGCCAACCATGGTCTCATTGTCTCCGGAAACGATCCCGAACAGATTCGTGTGCACACCGAAGAGGTGCTCAACAAGATCGAAGTCCGCTTGGGAACAGATTGGCAGACCCAGGGCTTTGGATCCCCTGTCGTGCATGAAAATTCCGGGCGGCTTGTCCGCACCATTGCCCCTGCCCTGCGCGGACTTTTCGCCACACCAGATGACAGCACACTGAGTATTGTACAGTTTGATGATTCCGATGTGGCCCTAAGTATCGTCGGCTCACAACTGGGCAAGTCCACAGCATGTTCCGGCCCACTGACTCCCGACCAAATTGTTTACTGCAATAGTTTTCCGCTTTGGTTCGAACCGCAAGAGGACGAGGAAGAAGAGGCACTCATTGCCCGTTTACGAGCAGCGGTCGACCAGCACGTCCAGGCCACTCAATTTCCACCCAAGATTGTACTGGTTGCAGGCGTGGGACTGTTCGCCATCGGTGACGATATCAACCAGGCCCATACGACGAAACTCTTGTACTTGGATGCCATCAAGATCATGGCGGGCGCCACGCAACTCGGTGGTGTAAACCTCCTGCCCGATCGCGATCGCCAGTTCATTGAAGACTGGGAAGTCGAAGCTTATCGTAAAAAAGTTGCAGCTGCCACGAGTACGAGTACTGGTCGACTCAAGAACAAAATTGCCATCGTGACCGGGGCCGCACAGGGGTTTGGTTTGGAAATCGCTCGTGGATTAGGAGAGGAAGGTGCCCACATTGTCCTCACCGACCTGAATGAAGCAGGCGCATCAACAGCAGCCGCTGAGCTCTGCAATCTTCACGGGGCCAGGCGGAGTATGGGACTGCCGATTAACGTCACCGACGGGGAATCGATTCAAGAGTGCCTGGATCAAATTGTGCGTGCCTACGGTGGCTTCGATATTTTTGTCTCTAATGCCGGCGTACTAAAAGCGGAATCTGTGATAACGCAATCGGAAGCTGATTTCGATTTCGTTACAGATGTCAATTACAAAGGCTACTACCTTTGTGTCCAGAAGGCAGCGCCGATCTTAGCCACACAGCACAAGGCCAATCCTGCCTATCGAAGTGATATTATCCAAATCAACTCGAAATCCGGCCTAGTGGGATCGAAGAAGAACTTTGCCTATGCCGGCAGCAAATTTGGTGGTATTGGGTTAACCCAATCCTTTGCTCTGGAATTGGTCGAAAACAACATTAAAGTCAATTCAATCTGCCCAGGTAACTTTTTCGATGGGCCACTCTGGTCCGATCCAGAAAATGGCTTATTTGTACAATACCTGCGTGCCGGAAAAGTACCCGACGCAACAACCGTCGAAGAAGTGCGTCATTTTTACGAAGCCAAAGTGCCAATGGGCCGAGGTTGCCATGCCGAGGATGTCGTCACAGCAATTCTCTACGTCATTGATCAAATCTACGAAACTGGCCAGGCCGTACCTGTGACTGGCGGACAAGACATGCTTCGCTAAGCCAGGTACCCAACAATAGGACACAACAAATCAACATGACCAAATTTCCAACATCACAACATGCTGTGCAATTGATCGGGCCGGACAAATTGGCTCTCAATACGTCGAAACCCGTACCGACACCGGGACCACACGAAATATTACTTCAGGTGGAGGCCGTCGGTCTTTGTTTTTCTGATCTCAAACTGCTGAAACAATTTGACTCGCACCCACGCAAAAGCGATGTGGTAAGTGGCATCGATCAAGATATTCTTGCCAGCATTCAAAGCTATGTCCCCAACGACAAACCTGTGGTACCCGGCCATGAAGCCGTTTGTCACATTGTGGCAGTTGGCGACCAGGTAGAGCATCATCAAGTAGGAGAACGATGCCTCGTACAAACCGATTATCGACAACTACCCACGGCAAGTTCAAACGCCGCTTTTGGCTACAATTTTGAGGGTGCGCTCCAGGAGTACACCTTAGTCGATGAACGGGTGGTGATCGACACCGACGGCGAGCGATTTCTGATTCCGGCGAGCAGTAAAAAAAGCGCTTCGGCAGTAGCTCTGGTGGAACCTTGGGCTTGCGTGGAAGACTCGTACGTTAATAAAGAACGCAACCACATCAAGGCGGACGGTAGACTCCTGGTTGTCCTGGACGAGGGACGTGAAGCGGTCGGTCTGCAGGAAAGCATGACAGACCCTCATGCAGAGATGCAGACGGCTGAGCCTGCGGACGTAGGCGGACTGCCAGACGATACGTATGACGACATCGTCTACTATGGGTCGGACAAGCAGACCATCGAATTGCTCAATGACAAGCTCACTACGATGGGCATCATCAACATTGTGCTGGATGGTGAAACGATCGGCGAGCTGGTGTCAGTCGGAGTGGGGCGTGTGCACTATGGCATGACACGCTGGATTGGCACAACTGGCAATGATGCTTCCAAATCGTATGAGGTGATTCCTGCCGATGGAGAAATCCGCCCTCAAGACAAAGTGCTTGTAGTCGGTGCTGGCGGACCCATGGGACAAATGCATGTCATTCGGAATATCTGTCTGGGTATCCCTGGCATCAGTGTGGTAGGAGCCGACCATCACGACAACCGTATCGAATCGCTGCTGACCAAAGTTGAGCCCTTGGCAAAGACCAATGGAGTTCCTCTCCGTTTAGTAAATACGCATCGCAACCCAATCGAAGAAAGCTTCAGTTACTTTGCTCTAATGGCCCCCCTGGGCGAGCTGGTGGCCAGTGCAATTGATGCGGCAGAGGAAGGAGCCATCATCAATATTTTCGCAGGCATTCCTGCCGGCACAAAACACGAGTTGGATCTCGATCGTTACATCGGTCAGCGTTGCTTCATGTTTGGCACCAGCGGTTCGACGATTGAAGACATGCGAATTGTGCTGGGCAAACTGGAAGCGGATCAGCTTGACACCAACAGTTCGGTGGATGCAATCAGCGGCATTCATGGTGCGATCGAGGGCATCGCATGCGTCGAAAATCGCAGCCTCGCCGGTAAAATCATTGTTTATCCCATGTTACACGATCTGGGCCTGATTCCACTTGCCGAGTTACCCAAGCATTTTCCAGAGGTCGCCGCTAAGCTGGATGATGGCAAATGGACTCTGGCCGCCGAGCAGGAACTGCTCCGTCAGCATACTTCAGCCTGACGCGATCAAACATTTGAGGAGACGTTGGGTAGGTAACTGTTTAAAGATGGGTGCAATTCCCCCCCTACGAGGGAATTTTTAGTTGAGCAGGATGCAATAGCTATCCGTAGAGTGGACCGTAGTTTTTACAAGCACGGAAGTCAGCACCTTCAAGATCTGCAGTTCCAAACGTATTCCAAGAACTGGGACGGAACACATTTTCGGCCGTCACATTGTGCATGTAGACTGGAATTCGCAGCATGGACGCTAACGAAATCAGGTCCGCCCCAATGTGTCCGCAGCTCATCACGCAATGATTGGCTCCCCAGTTGTTCATCACATTGTAAGTGTCTCGGAATGCTCCCGTGCCAGTGATGCGCGGCGCAAACCAAGTGGTCGGCCAAGTTGGATTGGTGCGCTGATCCAAAATGTCATGTGCTTCGTCAGGCAATTCCACGGTGACACCTTCTGCCAATTGAAGCGCTGGTCCCAAACCTTGTACAAGGTTAATACGTGCAATCGTCGCTGGCATTCCTCCCAGCGTTCGATAGCGAGTTGACCAACCACCTCCTGGGAAATATTCTGTAATCGATGGATGCCAGGTAGTTGCTTGCAAACATGCCTGCACTTCGTCGTCGGTGATCTCCCACCAAGGCTTCATCGTTGGCTGCCCATCAACTTGTTGTTGGCCCGTACCGTCGAGCGCTGCGGGTCCAGAGTTGATCAAGTGGAGCAACCCCCCTGCGGCGTCTCCTGATAGTTGATGACCTGTGGTGCGCTGGACCGCCTCAGGACTCCAATAGGTACGCAGGTCTGCAAAGATTTGAGCCGTATTGGTCAACAAATGTCCAAAGAGCATCGTAGCCGCATTGAGTGCATCATTTTCAGTAGCCACAATATAAGGACAACGCCGTCCATCCCAATCGAACGAGGTATTCAGGATTGCCTCCATAAAATCCCCATTGGGATAGGTATCGGTCCACTGCCGTTGACCCTGAAATCCTGCAGCGATCGCATGGTGTCCCTGTGCTTCTTCCTGATATCCCATATCCGCGAGCCTTGGATTACCCACCATGAGATCGCGCGTTGCCAAGGCCATCTTCACACTCGTTTCCCATTCCTGATCCAGTCTGTCGCGGCTACGTTTCTTATCATCAGAATTCGCATCAAATCCTTCCACACAGTATTCCTTGACCCACGACATAGCGCGTTTGTATTCCTCATGGTCAAAAATGCCGTCACGCTCTCTACGGGCCAGTTCAGTCATGTCGATAACCTCGACACGCATACCGAGGTATTGCTCGAAGAAAGCGGAATCGACAACCGAACCGGCGATGCCCATCGAAGTGCCACCAATGGATAGGTAAGATTTGCTTCGTAGCTGCGAGACAGCAAGCCCTGCGCGCACAAAGCGAAGAATCTTCGTAGCAACATCCTCCGGAATACTACTGTCGTCTCCGTCCTGCACATCACGACCATAAATCCCGAAAGCAGGTAGGCCTTTTTGAGTATGCCCGGCAAGCACTGCTGCCAGATAAACGGCTCCGGGTCGCTCGGTACCGTTAAACCCCCATACGGCTTTAGGCCGGAGCGGATTCATGTCCATGGTCTCAGAACCGTAACACCAGCAAGGGGTGATGGTGAGTGAGACGTCGACTCCTTCGCGTACAAACTTTTCTTCAGCAGCCGCCGCTTCAGCCACGCCACCAATACAGGTGTCGTTGATAATGCATTCCACGGGCGAGCTGTCGGGAAGAAACAATCTGCTGGAAATCAACTCTGCAACAGCACGAGCTTGTCCCATGGTTTGGGCTTCTAGCGACTCACGTACACCGCCCATCCGACCGTCGATTGCAGGGCGTATACCAACCTTTGGAACTGTTGTCGTTAACATGGCGTTGTCTTTCTAACGTGTTGTTTTCCGGAATTTATCGTTATTCTACTCATGGAACGGGGGTGACGAAGAACTTGGTATATTGAACTTATTCAATAATCCCAGGAAGGAACAGGGGGTTCCTTCGTCCGTTCCAATGCAGGTAAGATCCATGTGTCTATCTACTCCTCGATGGGGAGTACTTTTTACCCTCTTCCATTGTGGAGTACCATTAGCGGCGTTGGCCCAAAGAGGTAAACTCGCCGATCAATAAGGACTTGCCAATTCATATGACTCGCGCTCAGGTATCTACAAACGGGTCATCAGCAGAAACAAAAATTAAAGAAGCTGCAAAAGAGGCCGTTCTTACTTTGGCATTGCCGACCGGAAATTAAATGCTGAATGCGCGTTTTCTATCCGATGAGGGTGCTTTCGTTGGTGCTTATTATTTCTACGCCCATAGGATTCGGTCGGGAATCGAGAAGTGACAGAGACTTCTCTTGTACTCATGAACTGTGACCAAGGCCAGCGATCTGGATCGGTACAGTCATCCACAGCTCAGCACACCCTCAACGGATGGCTTGCAGGGTGCGTGCCGTGCTAAGGGATGACTCAAAACAACATCGGTTTTTCAAATTCTCCACGTCCGGCGCTCATCCATCTGAACAGGAGGACACAAAGGGTATTTCTCTGTTGTCTCTGTTACCTCCTGTTACAACTACCCCCTATTCCAACAAGCCGCAGAAAGTCGTTTTTCAAACATGCCGGCGTATTGCATCCGAAATGAGAAATTATTCTTGAGTGATCCCTTAGGTGACTTTTACCGCAACCGTATCCCTGTGGACCAATGCATTTCTACTCCTGCGAAGAATTGGCCCGACATGCTTGAAAACAATTTGTCTAAGTCACCTTGTATTCTGTGTCCTGCAGGACACCTGGAATGGGAATCGGATACCTTCCTTCCTCATCGGGCATGACGGGTGCTGGGCCATCCGGCGTAAAGCTTGCAATCTGTGGCGCCATTTCATGTGGCGAATCTAAAGCTTGTTGGAAGGTAATTTCTTGCCCCGTATGTGCAGCCATTCTACCCATATTTGTTACCAGACAAGCTTCAACACTTCGTGGTACCTCATTGTATGGTGTGTCATTGCGAATGGCATCTACAAGATCGTTCCATTCTAGTTGATAAGGATTCTGTTCTGGCTGAGGATATGCCCAGACCACATCTCGACGATGCTGACGCTGACCACTGAAAGTACGTACTCTTCCAGGTGTATGGCCAGAATCACTAACAATCGCTGATCCGTTACTACCATGCACAACAGTTGACATATTGTTATAGCAACCATTCATTGTTCTACCATCAAAGAAAAATTTAGATCCATCCTCGAACGTGTATTCCACGGAATACACGTCAAAATTCTGATCCACATAATCCTCCCTGAAATGACGACCACCAATTGCTTGAGCTTTAACCGGCCAGGCATTCTTCATCCAGCAGGCTTCGTCGATCTGATGAACATAAAAATCACTGAACAATCCACCACTGGCCCAAATAAAACTATGGAATCGCTCAATCTGCCATAAAAGTTCTTGTCGTTCAGGAGGCTTACGGGTCGAAAAACACGTAGCCGCAGGTCCGTGCATGCGATAGGCCCGCATATTGATCAAATCGCCAATTTCACCTTCGCTAATCCTCTTATGAAGCTCTTGCCGACCTCGGCAGTGTCGTACCATAAGCCCCACCCCGCATTTGAGGCTCTTGGCATCTGCTAGTTTCGCAAGCTGAAACATTTTTTTTGCTGAAACACCATCGGCTACAATTGGTTTTTCCATAAAAACATGGAGGCCTCGCTTAATGGCATACTCTAAGTGAAGCGGTCGGAAAGCCAAAGGAGAGGCAAAGATTGCGATATCACCAGGTCGCAATACATCCATCGCATGTCGATAAGCATCGAACCCTACAAATTGCTGATCTGGAGGAACATCTATCTTTTCAGGCGTTGCTGAAAAGTGTTCTTTGAGAATGTCGTAACTTTTGGAAATACGATGCTCAAAAACGTCAGCCATAGCAACAAGCTTCAATTTGGTACTTTCGACTTTTAACGCATCGGCTGTTGCACCCGTCCCACGGCCGCCGCTTCCAATGAGTGCAACTCGAATCTCGTTCCTTTCACCCTCTTGAGCATGGACTCGTGGAATTGCGATATTACTCAGGGCCGAAACGGCGGCTGCCGTTTTAATAAACTGGCGTCGATCCGATTTCTGATTGAAGTTCTTTGCCATAATACTTTGGGGCTTTCTTTGATTGATCGGGGGCAGCTACTCTCGGAACACCACAGAGGGCGTTCCTTGCAGGGTTGACAATGGTTGAAACAAACGGCCCAACAGGAGGCGTCCTGCTGGGTTCATGGATAGACTCTCTGTGTCATTCAGGCATTCCTTCTTCTGCTACCTTTTACCGCTTGCGCTATTCCAGAAGCAACCCATCTCTTGAGGGGTTGGTATTTCCAGTGGCCGGACAATCCGAAATCCTAACCAGCGCGCATCGGTATGGTACCAGAGACTTTTGGGTAGTTGTGGATCTTGAAGCTTCCACATAGCGCTGGAACCGAAACGATAACGGGAACGTAAGTTTTGAGGATCATCAAACCAACTTCCTCCACGAACAGTACGTGGATAGAGCGTTTTTGGGACAATATAGGGATTCGACGTCTTTGTACGGATCCGGGAATAATAGTCCTCCACAAATTGATCCGCTGTCCATTCCGATACATTTCCATGCATGTCGTAAAGCCCCCATGAATTGGGTTTCTTCTGGCCAACCTTCTGGTACTTTTCATTACTGTTGTCATAGTACCAGGCGTATTCTTCCAGTAGCGCAGGATCGTCACCAAAATAGTATGCCGTAGTTGACCCTGCACGACATGCGTATTCCCACTCCGCTTCGGTCGGCAATCGATAAAAATGGCCTGTCTGAGCACTAAGCCATTGACAGTACTTGTTGGCTGCATGTTGCGTCATGCTAATCGCCGGATATCCACTTTGCCCCATCCCGAAACTCATTTCCATATAAGGCGCAGTGGGTCGACTCACTGCATCGACATCCGTATGCGTTGTTGGGTCGTAGTCCTTTCGCATTCCATTCTTATGTCGTTCAATTCGCGTTGCCATGAAGGGTTCGTATTCATCCCATGTCACTTCATAGGTGCCAATCCAGAAGGGCCTAACTTCTACTTCTATTTGATGACTTCCAGCGGATTTGCCTTGCTGATTGTCCTCTAGTCCTCCCATCTCAAACTTGCCACCTGCAATTGCAGTCATGGAAAAGTGCACACCCGTCTCAGGAATTTTCTGGCTATAGTTTTCCATCCTCTCCTGATGACTCTTCTTGGATTGCTTGACGATTTTTTGATGAATACGTCTGATAAGATTAAAATCATCTGGAGATTTAATCTCTCTGCGCTTTTTCTCGCGTGGTTTCAGCACGGCATCCTCAGGCCAAACGGCACCCTGAGAAATCCACAAGAACAACCTGTCGATGGATTCTTTTGCCAAGGGTCCACCCGCATCAGCAGGTGGCATCAGATCACTAGAATCCTGGTCTCTTATTGTCAGTGTATAAAGAGGACTGGCAGTGGGTTGAAAGGGGACAATTGCCAACCCACCGTCAGCTAATTTTTGAGCCGCTTGATAATTGTGTAAATCATAATCCCCTTCCGAATTCTCAGGATGGTGGCACGAGAGACAATTTTCTTCAAGAATAGGTTGTATGTGTCGCTTGAAGTCAATACGTGGTTTCACAGAAAGCTGAACGCTTTCAGGCCATTTTGCACCTTCCATGATCCATTGCCGAATTCGCTCTGTTTGAAGCTTGGCAAGTGGTTGGCCTTCTGGTGGCATTCTATCTTCATGCTCCTCCGGCAATACGATCGTAGTATAGAATGAACTACTTTCAGGACTGCCAGGAACAATTGCAGGGCCTTTCGAACCACCCGAGAGTGCACTTTCCAAGGAGGCTAAACTTAATTTTCCATCAGCATCTTCGCCATGATGGCATTGAAGACATGCTGATTCGATGAGCGGCTTTATCGTTTTCTTAAAATCGACTTCTGCCGCATGAATCTCAAGTGATCCTGCGAGAGCCAAAAGTGCAATGGTTGCTGTATCAATCCGTAACATTCTAAGACTCATTTGACAAAAATCAGAAAAAACTTTTTTATAATCGCTGGTGCTTGCAATGCACTTGACGTTCTTGTTAAGCGAGTGCTTCGTCCATTGGAGAGTGTATTTCCATTAGTTTCTTATACTTCGTATAAACCGCATTGAGTTCTTCCGCTGATTTCTGATTCGGTTCGTAACACTGTTTGCGGGTATCTGCATGACTAGCTAGAAATGCGGGCCAATCCTGATTCTCGTTTTGAATTTTAGACTGGCGGAACTTAGCCAGCAATGCCGCTCCCCAGGCAGTTCCTTCTTCTGCCCCCTCCAGAACTGTCACTGGGGTACGGAATACATCGGCCAGGACCTGCCCCAGCTCAGGTGTATTTACCAACCCGCCAGAGAGAATAAGTTCTTTGCGTGGGAATCCCTGTGCATCGAGAACCTCGCATCCGGCACGCAAGTTGAACATGGTCGAAAGCAGAGCCGCCTTAACAACATTGCCTGGGTTCGTATTCTCAGGATTTAATCCGGCCAATAGCGCTGTACCACCACGGCGAACACCCAATCCCGGCTCGTCATCCATAAAAGGCAATGCGAGGATACCACCACAGTCCGTAGGGGCTGCTAACACTTGTGGAATCACAGCTGAAAATCCAGCACTTCGTTCTTCTCCCAGGAGCGAGCCAAACATTTCGACAACAGTGTTCATAAAAGTCGTGCCGTTGCGAAGCCATACCATGTTGATCGGTTTGCCATCCACAGCACAAAAATGATCCACTGCGGCGCTGACGCCAACAAAAGCACAATCTCCCACTGAGTTGGCACATACCGAGGTACCAAAACTAACCGATACCATACCGGGTTCTCCAATTAGCGAACCGGCCAGGGCGGCTGGCTGGTCACCTTCTGCAGGTGCCACGGGAATGCCCTCTGGAAGTCCAAGCAATTCAGCTCCGCGCGCATTGAGCATACCCGCATCCTGGCCAGCGCGTCGGACAACAGGCAGAATTTTCTTGAGTTGAGTAATTCGATCGTCCGAAAAATTGCGGTCGAAAATATCGAGCAAGTTTTGGTTGTAGTCGAGCGTATCCTGGTCCATGGGAAACATCCCGGCTGCATCACCGATGCCAAGTGTCCAGAGCCCAGTAAGGCAATGACTTATCCAACCGGCGGGAGTTNTCAGGTGCGCAACTTGTTCGGCACGTTCTTTTTGATTGCGCATGGTCCAAAGCCAGCGTGCTGAAGTTGCTCGCTTGGGAACCTTGGTTTTAAACAGGTTTGTCAACTCGTCTCCCTCAGGCTCATTGCGACTATCGCACCAAAGCCGAGCACTGCCGAGGGAAACTTCGTTCAAGTCTGCAAGGACTTCTCCATGCATTTGGGCAGAAACACCAACACACAATACGTCTATCTCAGCATGCTCCGATGGCAAGGCAGAAAATAGTTGCTGCATACTTTTCTGGAGAGCANCTTCCCAATCCGAGGGTGTCTGTTCGTAACAGCCCTCAGGCAACCCCTCTACCATCTCATAGTCGCTTTCACCGCTAGCGATGACATTCATCTGCTCGTCCGTAAAGACAACCGAAAGTCCTTGTGTGCCAGCATCGATCCCTAAAAAGCCGCGTGTGGCCATGTCCTGTATCCTTTGTAGGTGAACTGCAATCTGTCATTTTCTTTGGGTGTGTCGGATCCTCAGCGTTTCCTGTACGCGCGTACTCGAACCCATTTCCCCTGGGCTAGTTGCGTCAAGTATCCCGAGGAATTCGCTCCCTATCCAGGCTTTGAAACTGGCTCTAGTATCATCTGCCTACAGGGTGCACTTCAATGCCTTTTTAGTATAGAAGAGGGAGCTCTCGAGCCTATTAAAACCTTGTTTTACTAGGTTGCGGCTGGAACGGAGTCCAGGTAGCAGGTAACATCACCGTGGAGACTCTTTGAAACTGCCTTCTGCCGATTGAATTTCATGCCTGAAATACCGATTCCAAACAGCTGCGAAGATTTGCTGACGCAAATGGTCTCTTTTGACACCGTGAATCATCGTGGGGATGTTTCTGGAAGTGACGGAACCGAAGCGGCCTTGCTCGCCTACCTGGAGCATGTAGCCAACCAATGGGGCCTGGCCACACAACGTCTGCCGATAGATGACTACGATTCGAATTTACTCGTATCCAGCACCTGGGTTCCTGGTGCCCCGACGATACTTTTCGACAGTCATATGGATACGGTTAGTGTGGACGGCATGACAATTGAGCCGTTCGCAGGTCGTATACACCAGGAACGTATTTTTGGACGCGGTGCATGCGATACCAAAGGCTCGGGAGCGGCAATGCTCTGGGCCTTGAAGCGNTTCTGCCAACAATCTGAACCGACAGGTCCACCAGCCAACATAGCCATCCTGTTTAATGTGGATGAAGAAATCTCGATGAAAGGAGTGGTGGCATTTGTCAGACAGCAAATGGCAAAATTGGACTGGCAACCAAACGCAGTCATCGTGGGAGAACCTACCGAGATGCAAATGGTTACCGCCACGGGAGGTATCGCACGCTGGAGCATTCATACACATGGCGTAGCCGTTCATTCATCGCAACCAGCAAAAGGCCGATCTGCAATCTCGGCTATGATGAGAGTCATAGAAGCTGTTGAGAACGACTACATACCGAGCCTGGACACCGAGCATCCGCTGGTTGGCAAGGCCCAATGCAGTATTAATCTAATCTCTGGTGGTACACAAATAAATGTTATCCCGGATACCTGCGAAATTCGGATCGATCGACGATTGGTGCCGGGAGAAGACCCGTTGCAAGTCCTACCGGCAGTGGAAACGCACCTTGACCGTCTAAGAGCAGGCCCTGAACATCTTGAAATTGAACAAGATACACCTTTTCTCGATACCCCCCTGGAGCCCTCCTTATCGCAACAATTCAGCAATCAGGTAGGTGAATTGTTGCAACAAAATGATCTTAGCCCACAAGCGATCGGTGTCTCGTACGGAACCAATGCGAGCAAGTATCCAGAAGCCGGAATTCCAGCAATCGTGCTGGGGCCCGGCAGCATTGAACAGGCCCACACGGTAGATGAGTGGATAACGCTGGAGCAATTAGAACTTGGCCAAAAAATCTATTTTGACCTGATGTCCAAAGCGGGTGAATTCTTCTAGTANGTTTTCAGACAGCCACCAAACACNGNACAAGTGTTCTCCNAAANTTGCATGTCGATAGCGACGCACAACTCATTCACTCTTTTCATGCGATCGAGGAACAACTGCATTTGTCTAGCGCGTGCAGCAAATAGCCCGAACAGATCATCTCAAACAAGATTCAGGTTGGGTGCGATTCCCTCATCCTACGTCTACTTCTTCTGTGCTGAATTAAACCTTTTCAATTTCAAGACAAATACCACCTGCTCTGATTACCTTGTGCATCTTGGTAAACCATAATTCTTGCTTACATTCTAGACTGAGTTCTCTGCAGTAGCGCAAAAGCTCTTGGCGGTTGTAGGTACGGCAATACCAAAAACGACTTGTCCAAGCACCTCCAAAATTGTCTTCGGTAGTCAGCAGTAACATTCGTCCGCCCGTGCGTAAGACGCGTGCCATTTCTGCAAGACCTGGCTGGGGATCTGACAGGTGCTCAAGAACATAACCGCAGGTGATGCAATCAAAGGAACCATCCGCAAATGGCAATTTCGTAATATCTGCAGTAACAAATTCGGGATTTCCTTGTTTGAGTCGATGGCGCGCTCGTCGCAACATGGGATGTGACAAGTCCATACAGGTAATTTGTGCCTCGGGATCTGCATACCTCAGCAGATGCCTGGCTATTTGCCCCGCCCCACTTCCCACGTCCAGAATTGAGCGCAAGCCCCGAAGATCAAACTTGCGTGTGCGAAAAAGCCTTTTTCCTAATGGGAGATGCAACGAAAGCATGCTGGCCGTTGTTAGCAACGCTCCCTTAGGACCGCCATAAACACGCTTGACCTTCGTNCGATACTCTTCTTCGCTCACTCGTCCAATAAGATCGCTTGAGATCAACTTGTGAAACGTATCACGACGCTGTTGACGGCGATCTTGTCGGCGCAACTGGCGACGTGGCTCACTTTGGCCGTTGCCCGAATGTTTTTTGTGCGGTCTGTCTATCGTATTGGGCATCGTAGATCTTTTAATTAGTATCCGTCCTATCTTCAAGATCGAAGCAGTCTAGTCACCACCCTACAAGCTGGATCAAGTCAGCCTTTTAGGTTGCTAGACATAGACTCTGCGATTATAGATATACCACTCCAAGATTAAAACGGCCAGTGCCCCCAGCAGCAGGTACTTCCACAATTCGCGTCGTACGGAGGTGGTCGACAATTCAGCCTGCACGTCCACGTATCCAATGGCTAAGGAATGAACGCGTTTCACCCCATCTTCGCCATCCTGCTCGACCTGCAATCGAATATCACTCTCCATAGGATCAAATAAATTTACGGCAAAAGACTTGACAATCCTCTCACCCTTGCTCTTTTCTTCTTGGTCCAATATTTCGTAAATGCCCAATTGTTTCGTGTCATGAAATACAACCTGGCCAGGGCTGGCAAATTCAACGGGACTTCGTGTTCCATCAGGAAGTCTCACATCCAGGTTATTCAGTGCTCCGCTAACACGTAGCTCAACTGGGCTCTCTGGCAAATTATGCTGATGTGTGCTTTTTTGCATCCGGGAGAAATACTCTAGGACATTAAACCAAAAATTAGGAAAACTATGTTTCCGTGGCCAATCTGTATTAAAGCTTACACCTTGCTCATCCTGCCCAACAATTTCGAATCCAACAACGACATCCTCATAGCGATCGCGCGGCGTGATTGCCACCAGGGGACCAATTGTCGAATCCACAAGAACACGCCCTCCCGATGGTGGTCTGGCAAGCAAGGTGTCTCTGATCTGAACATTGCCCATCTCCACCATGCTGAATAGCGGATGGCTGCGTTGCCAGTCAATAATTTGAGGTACTGGCTGTAGTTTGCTTGGTGACCAATCTTCTTGAGGTGGTAGTCTGCCAATAAATAATGTATTGGCTAAGGGCATCACGGGTGGCACACATTGATCAAAAATCACCAAATCATAAGTTTCTGATTGAATCTGTATCCTAAAATCATCCTTCGCCATTATAGATGGTTCAACCTTTTCGACTTTAGCCATACGTTCAATACGCTTTGTTGCCAAAGCAATTTCCAGCACGCTGTTACCTGGTGTTACCAGCAAGACACGCGCATCACGTCGATCTTCTAGCACTGCGTAACTTCGATTATCGAGAGACAGTTCGTCCTTGAAATTGGCTGAGAAAACCAGCTTTGCCATGAGCTGCCCTTCACTAGCTGCTGCCAATCGAAATGTTGTTGCTGCAACTTCTCCTGCAGCTATGTCAATTTCAGCAGCATCCAACAATCGCTTTTCCAAATAAAGCTCCACAACAACCGATTGGTCCTGTTCACTGTAATTAGCCACTTTGACAAATGCCTGCAGTCCATCAGAACGCTCGTCACCTTGACGCGTATTAAATGTTGTGATTGCCATATTTTGTGACGCAAATGAGCCAATTGGTAAAAATTTGGCTTGAAGATTACCAAGTGAAAATCCTTCGACCCCTCGAAACCTGCCATCACTCAAAATGTAAAGCTCAACACTCTGTTGTTCTGTGACTTCAAATTCTTTGCTCCCATCTTCAGACATAATGCGCGCTGGATTGGCAAAACCATCAGCCAGCTCTAAGGCACCACGCAAATCAGTAAGCCCTGCGGAAGGCTCAATGCGATTCAGTGATTCGCGAAGCAGACGCTTATTATTTGTAAATTCCTGCACAACGTTCGGCTGCTGGTCAAAAGCTATGATCATGGCCGACATGTCAGATTCCAGTTGATCAATGAGCGCAGCAACGCGTTGTTTGGCTTCCATAAGCCGTGAACCGCCTTGCAACCCGTCGGTTGCTGACATACTTGCAGATCGATCAATTAAAAAAATATACCGTTGCCCTAGAAGTGATTCACCTTGCCACCCTGGTCGTAATAGTGCGAGTATTGCCAGTGCAATCAGTAGCAGTTGCAGAAACAAGAGGAGACTTTTCCGCAGTCGCTGCCAAAGGCTATTGACGTGTAAATCTTCAATGACACGATTCCAGAGAAAGGTGCTCGGCACTTCCAAGGGCTGTCTTTTGAGCTTGAGAAAGTAGATCGCAAAGATTGCCGGGGGGATCAGACCAAGAACAAACCAGCCACCCGGACCAAGAGTATTGCGAAACAATCCTTCCATGATGCCTAGCGGACTAGCCCCCTTCGTCTCAGGTGACTGGCTATAAGATCCTCAACAGGCAGCAGGTTGCTGGCCATCAAATAGTGGATCCCTCTCCGCGAACAAAAATCTTGTGCACCACGAACATAGGCATTTAGCGATTGCTTATAACGACTTAGAAGAGGAGCGCTTACGGTTATCTCTGCTTCGTCCTGATCTTCGCAATCCACCAGCTTGAGATCGCCTGTTACGTCTGGGTCAAGCTCTTCCTGCGATAGCACATGTATGACGAAACAATCGACTTGATGCGAAACGAAGTATTTCAGCGCCGTTTCATAGCCCTCTTTGTCCATCAAATCACTTATCAGCACCACCACTCCTTTACCCGAATTCCGCAAGCAAAAATTCTTGACCCCAGAGGCAAGTGAAACCTGTTCACCGGGTTCGATGGCTTCGATCTGTTGCATCATCCGTCGTACATTGTGCCGACCTCTGAGAATAGGACTACGTTGCGCGATCCCCTGCCCTAGTGTTTCGATCCGAACCCGATCAGCACGTACCAGACCGACAAATCCCAGGGCAGCAGAAAGCCGTTTTGCGTATTCCAGCTTGGTAGGTGAACCAAAGTCCATCGACATACTGGCATCGATCAATGTGTAAAAATGCAGATCTTCTTCTTCAAGAAAGAGCTTAACAATAAGCTTGTCGAGCCGAGCATATAAATTCCAGTCAAGGAGTCGCAGATCATCACCTGCCACGTAGTTGCGAAAGTCGGCAAACTCAACACTTTGGCCTTTACGTTTACTGCGACGCTCGCCTTTCATGCGTCCACGAAACACCTTGCGTGTCACAATTTCTAAGCGATCTAGTCGGGCCATCAACTCTGGAGATAGCAAAGAAGATGTAGGTAATTTGGCCATAGTGTGCTAAGACTCAATTCGTGGCAAGTCAGGATGCGTGTTGCAAACAGGTTGACTCCAATTGGCATCAATTCACAACCAGCAACTCTTGATTCTCAAGCGACTTTTGAATCATCACTTTTTTCAGGAACCTTTTTTAATATGTCGATGAGCACTTGATCGGGCTCGATGCCTTCGGCCTCTGCCTCAAAATTCAATATTATGCGATGCCGCAAAGCGGGCAAGAATACGCGGCGAATATCCTCAAAACTGACGTTGTACCGACCCTCTAATAGCGCACGCACCTTCGCTGCAAGCGTTATCGTCTGGGCGCCGCGCGGGCTAGAACCCCAGCGCAGATACTTGTTGGTACTTTCGGTGGCAAACTCACCTTCGGGATGTGTGGCTAAGGTGAGACGCACGATATAATCTTGCACATGCGGGGCAACAATGACTTCACGAATCAAATCTTGCCACTTGAGGATTTCGGCCCCGTCCATCACCTTATCTGGCGTAATGATCACATCTTTTGTAGTACGGTCGATTATTTCGGCCAATTCTTTTCGATTTGAATAGCCAACCAACAATTTAAAAAAGAATCGATCGAGCTGGGCCTCTGGAAGTGGATACGTACCTTCTTGCTCCAAAGGATTTTGAGTTGCCATCACAAAAAACGGCAACTCCATCGGAAACACCTTGCCGGCAATGCTTACTTTTTTTTCTTGCATCGTCTCGAGCATAGCAGACTGCGTCTTGGGGGTAGCCCGATTGATTTCGTCGGCCAGGCATATTTGCGTAAAAATCGGCCCCTTCTGAAATTGAAAAACCCGACCTCCTTCAGGACTTTCGACAACCATATTCGTCCCCAGGATATCCGCGGGCATTAAATCGGGCGTAAATTGAATGCGCGAAAATTTTAGATCGAGAGTCTCTGCCAGAGTACGTATGAGGAGTGTTTTACCCAGCCCTGGCACACCTTCTAGGAGACAATGGCCCCCAACAAAAAGGCAAGTCAACACACCATTAAGAATATCACTATGGCCGACAATCACTCGCCCCAACTGTTGATAAACTGCCTTGTAGCGCGCCGCAAACTCCTGGGCTTGTTCTTCTATGGACTCGCCTACGCTCATGAGGTGCTTTCTTTCAGTTCTTGTGAAACGATTTTCAAGGTTCTGGATCAAGTACCATGAAAAGAAAATACTAAGGGGATCCCTTCATTACCATCGGCTATCTCGATGGCCCTTGTCTTAATAACTTGACCAATCATCCTGAAGTTCATGCTGTGATGGCATATTATGCCAATGAAACCTTTATTGCGACAACTACTCCCTCGGATCATCTTTTTTCTTTTTCTGCTGCTGATCATCCCACACTTGCCGTTTGGCTTTGAGCAAACGCTCCGTATAGGATGGTTCTGCTGCGATTTCAGGTTTTTCATCAGGTGCCCGAGATTCTGGCCTCTTTGCGACTGGATCGGAAGGTCCTGCTGGAGAGACGGCCTGCGCGGATTCCTCTGTCTCTGGTGGAACCACAAACCGTGCCTTATCGCGGCGACTTTCGATTTGCTCACCAATCTCTTGCTTGCGACTGCGAAGTCTTGACATTGTTTCGGGTACTACGACTGCTCTTTCGCGACCTAACACCCGATCCCATACCTTCGCCCATAGTGGCAGAAGCCAGAGAAAATCAATCTGCACGCGACGCACAAATACGTCGGCAAAAAAAAGGCAACTGCCCACCAATACGAGCCATGGCCAAATAGGTTGGTTCGAAATTACCGGTTTGAGGTCGCGCCGAAAAGGGTTGGCATTTAACAATTCTTCCCTCTTGCTGCTATCAAGTCCGGTTTCGACAAATTGACCGGCGGGACCATCTTTGACAGGCATCTTTGCTAAAGACTTGAGCAATGCCACATTGGTTGCATTGTCTTGATACTCAGCAGAATACCCCACGTTGACTCCCGTACGAATTGCAGCCTGCCCACTACCTGGATTCACTACGACTAGGTAGCTGCCGGCCATTTCGGCAGAAAATTCACCCACGTACCGCCCGGGCGCAATTTGTTCAATGGGCATTGTGAGTGATTTCATGTCAGGAGCTACGACCGTACCCGTCATCGACTGCTCATTAATGAACTGATCGTTTTCGTCAAGCGCATTAATGATGACCTGCGCTTTGCCATCGCGAACATTGGTAGCAATACTAAAATCACCTTGGTCCCCAGTGGGTCGCATAGACCAGCGTACCAACTGGCTAAAGAGTTTGTCGTAGTTTTCCCAGTCGGTCCAGCGATTTGCCCACCGTTGCCCCACATCCGTGGTGAGTACTGCCGACTTGCCCGCACCATAGGTCCACGTCGCCAGGATGGTAGAATTCTTTTCGTTGGGCGGTCTTGATGAGCGGAGAATAACCTCAACCAAAGGGTTTTCCTTGACNGAAGTTAGCACGAATCCGCTGATCGGAGGTATGCCACCCTCCAAGCCCTGAATGATTTCATGCTGCTGAATAATCGCAGGTTGGACAGGAGGATCGGGTTCGTAAATCAATGACCTTACGACACGGCGTACTTCGCGTTGATAGATTTTAGGAAGCGCTTTGGCGCTCTTGACTACGTAGTACTTACCCCCCGTTTGATTGGCAATTTTCTGCATCGTGGAATTGCCACTATTGATCCCATGCGATGGCACGGTCACGGTGGTGACTTTGACACCTTGCTTCACGAGTCGTTTAATTGTACTAGNAGCAGGAGGGGTGGGGTCGCCATCGCTGATAATAATCATGTGTTTTATAGATGCGTTTTGCAAATTTGCAAAAGCAATCTCAGCCATTTTCATAGCAGGGTCGAACTGAGGCATATCGCCAATGGTCATTTTATCGACCTGCCCCATCATCAGTTGGCGATTGGGACCAACNCGCANCATACCTCCCCGTGATCGGCCCCAAAGCCATTGTTCGGAGCCGTTCCACTGGACCATCCCACAGTAGTCGCGACTCCCCAAAGCTTTGATCGACTCAAATGCAATACGCTTTTGCCAGTAATTCGCCTTGGGCATTTCACCGGCATGCATCATCAAGACCAAAGCGCCTACCGGTGTGACTTTGGTGCTCTTAATCTCAAAATCTACAGGCATTGCCTTCTCAAGTTCAGTACCGGTCCAACTTCCGCAGCCAAACGTATCGGGACCTCCCAGCATGATCAACCCGCAGCCCATTTCACGCGTGTTTTGAGTTAGCATGCTGATCTGGCTGTCGCTAAAGCTGCTGACGTTCTCAGCATCATCTCCCGTACTCCGAGAAACGTTGGCCAGAACTACCGAATCATAACGTTGCAGTTCGGCCAACGACGTAAACAGTCGATCACTGGGTGCAACCGTGACCGCTATGCCTTCTTGACGAAGTCGTTCTACGAGATAATCGAATTCACCCTGCTTGTCCCAGTTTTCAATAAGCAGAACATGCCCTTTGCCGCGTACGTGAGAAAATGCCGACGCCACATTGTTTTGGGCCATACCGTCATCGGATGCATCATCAGGCGTGAAGTGCGCTTCGTAAGTGTAAAAGTCGGGCTGATCGATTTCTTCAGAGATCGTAAAAACGCGTTTGCCAGAAGGGATTTCAATCTCTTGTGTCACGATGTCCGTCTCCCGGTCTCCCGATTTGCGGACTATGCGCAGCTTGCCAGCAACCGTATTCTGACTCTCCCGAGGAGCATCGTTGTGCAATACCACCCGCATTTCAAAAGGTTGTCCACGACGCGTACTCGCCGGAACATCGATTTTTTCGACAGAAACTTCATTGCGGGAAGTGAGCAGCACGGGTACCACGTCAAGGCTGACTCCCGCGGCTGTGGTCGCACGTGCTTCGCGCTGTGCATTGCCCAGATTTTGATTGCCATCAGAAACCAATACAATCCGCTTGGCACTATCGTAAGGAAACATCGCTTTGGCACGTTGGATGGCTGTAGCCACATCTGTGTATTCCGGGTCAAGAATCGTTTCGACTTGAGCATTGAGCATAAGAGCCACATCGACTAATGGCATCTCAACCACCGCATCACGCCCAAACACGATCACTGCAAAGCGATCCCGTTTTNCAACATCATGATGACGCTGGATCGAAGCATTCACATATTCGATCATCGCTTGTCGTTGATCGGGAGGAATACTTAGCGATTGATCAAGCAAGTAGATTACCGTAAGCCGGTCGTTCTTACGCTGGTATTGCAAATCTGCTAGAGCCAGCACCAGCATAGCGAGTACGAAGGATCGCAATCCAAGCACCACCAGTCGTCTCCAACGACCCAACCCAGCCAGGCTCCNAAAGCTAAGCAACCATAAGAGAGGTAGCAACGCGAGCAAGATTAAATATCCTGCACTATCGAAAGCTATGCTATNGCCAAACATAAGGTATCGGGTAGTTAATGCTTAAGGGTTGAAACTGGCAGGTGGCTTAGGACCTATCTCAAAATTGAAACCCCCCTCACCCTGCCTTCTCACCCGTATCCGGGGGAGAGGGTTCTTGGACAGGTACTTCGTAGCCGGTTCAGAATCTCAAGGAAAGTAGGTCTCGTTGCATAATGAATGTTGNCTAACTTTTAAAACGTACGCACTCTACTTCAAATTTAAAAAATGGCTCGTTGGACTCGGTGATTATTGGAATCTAAAACATGCAATCGTCCTCGACTGTCTCGAACCAGGGCCCAGGGGTTATGCAATTGGCCAGGACCTCGTCCATGGGTCCCCCAGCAGGCGACTGATTGCCCTGCCAGGGTAAATTTTTGAACTCGATGATTGCCATATTCACACACATACAGATGCCCCTGGCCATCGTGGACGAGATCATAAGGATAATACAATTGCCCAGGTGCCGTTCCCTCGGTGCCCCAATGACCCACCAATTTTCCATGTGGACTGAATACCTGAATCCGATGATTACAAGCGTCAGCTACCCAAATTTGATCTTGCGAATCAATGGCCATATTTTGAGGTCGACGAAACTGACAAAGCTGTTCGCCATGGGAACCCCATTGTAGAAGAAAGTCGCCACTAGGCGAAAACTTTTGGACTCGGTCATAAGATCCATATTCCGCAATATAATAGTTGCCCTCAGAATCCTGGACCGCATCCGTCACAAATCCAAACTCGCCCGGCTGCTCTCCCATCGTTCCGCCAATCTGCTGATTCGGATTGGCCTTCCCCAATGGAGAATAAACGAGCATCTGATAATAATGGGTATCCGCAACTAATAATTGTCCAGAGCGATCAAATGAGAGTCCCGAAGGCCTTCCATTCTGGCTCATAGGTGTCTTCCAACCACGCAAATAGTTGCCTTCGGGATCAAAAACCTGGATGCGTGCAGTCATATCAACAATATAAAGATTGTCTTGTGAATCGATTGCAACTGCACGCGGTTTCTGCAATCGCCCCGGGGTAATCCCTCGTTGTCCCCAGATGAGGTCTGCCGTGCCTTCGGCCTGAGGGCGCTCGACGCAACCGGCTAAAACGGCTAAGCCAACCAAAATGCTCCAGAAAAATCCTTTCAGCAGATAATTGTCAAGAAAAATCATAAGTAGAATTGTGTCTCCGTCGCAAGCTTCGCGGCAAGTAAGAATTATTGTATCACTAAAACGCCATCAGACGACGCAGTCCTCCTGTTTGACTTATTTTACCCGTTGATGCTATATTTAACTCCCACAGAACATCCCTTCCATGCTGCCTAACTGAACTCATGGAATCTGTTTCATTATCACAACATATTTATTGAAACTCGTTTGAAATTGTGGAAACTCGTTGTATCCTGAGGGCCTCGTTGCATCTAATTGCCCTGTAATCACAACGAAGCATATCCTCCATCACTGACTATGTGTACAGCCGTGAGCTGTAGCTTATGCCGCCGATCGTTATTGACCTTAGTAGCACGGACGACCGGCGAGACGTCGTTCACCAAGCTGTACAGACACTGGCAGAGGGAAAACTAGTTGTATTTCCCACCGAAACTGTTTACGGCGTAGGGGCCTATGCTCGTCATGCCGCAGGTGTCGAGAGCCTGTATACGGCCAAAGGGCGTTCACATCAGACCCCCCTGGCGCTGGCAATCAAAAGTGCCGAAGAAATTCTCGATTATGTGGCAAATCCCGGCCATCTGGCTGAACGATTAGCCCGACGCTGCTGGCCCGGGCCCATCACGCTGGTTGTGGATGTCCCTGAGAAAAACGACGAAAACTTGCGGGAGGACCTCCTCAGCCAACTACCTCCCAGAGTCCAGCAGTTAGTCGCCCCCCAGGGGACACTCGGACTACGTGTACCTGCACACCAAACGATTCTTGATATATTGGGTATGCTGGCAGGTCCTATTGCTTTGACAAGCGCCAATATCAGTGGAGAACCGGCAGCTGTAACAGCACAACAGGCTCTAGACAGTCTAGGTGATAAAGTTGCCTTGGTTCTCGACGGTGGCCCCTGCCGCTACGGGCAGCCTTCGTCGGTAGTAAAAGCTACGGGCGATACGTGTCACTGTATTCGAGAGGGAGTTGTTAGCCAGTCCACATTGGATCGTCTTTCAAGCATGGTAATACTAATTGTTTGTACGGGTAACACTTGCCGCAGCCCAATGGCCGAGGCAATCATGAGGCAGATGGTTGCAGAAAAAATAAATTGTTCCGCTGCCGATTTAGAGCAGCATGGTGTGATCATTGCCTCGGCAGGTATTGCTGCTGTATCGGCTTTTGCCCCCCGCC
>PATG01000029.1 GCA_002713555.1 Planctomycetaceae bacterium | reverse complement strand
ACCATCGAATGGTGACGGAGATATTCGCAGAGCGGTTGGCAAATCGCTTGCCGATGATTAGCTGTGGAGCTGTCTGGTCGACCAAGCATGCACAACAAGTCATGGAACAAGGCGCAGATTTGGTCGGAGTTGCCCGAACTGGAATAGGACATTCGGATTGGGCAAGTCATTTGGACAATCTCGATTATGACCCCCAGCGCCCCCCATTTACCGCTGAACACCTTCTTTCCGAGGCTCTCAGTGAGAAATTCATCGAATATATGCGAAATTGGAAAGGTTTCGTCGGATAGAGTGGCCGGGCGTATCCTTATACCATCACCAACATGGTTGGAACCGGTTATCACCATGCTTGACCTGCTTGCATATCTTCTGATGCTATACGTCATTTCTACGAGTTTAGCCTACATCATTTATGGAATTGTATTGACGTTCTTGTCTTACTTACTGCAAGTTATTTGGGTTTCAATTGTATATTTTTTGGAATACCTAACATTATGACGAAATACTCTGCAACACATTCTCTGAGCAGTAGGTAAATCAGTGTCTGATGTTCAAGCGTTTTCAAGACATACAGGATGTGTACATTCTGGAACCTGGTAGTATTGCCGAGTCTCAGGATCAAACACGTCAAGTTGCAAAGTCGAACCAGCATTACTGACTGTGACAATAGATGAAGCGGCTGATGGTAAGTAATCCTCACCTGTGCTCATCAGACTCAATCGAATCGTATGTCCTGCAGCAACTTCGACATCCATTGGGAAGAACTCCATCAGGGCCGTAATTTCCTCAAAGGGCGCCCCCCAGGACTGCTCATCCGAACCTCCAGCGTGATATCTGAGATCCATAATCGCGTGCCCAATATGAATACAGGTCGAGCCATCACAATCTTCCAGAAGCGCGTAGATTTGTCCACCCACAGTCATTGTATTCACATTGACATGGAGTCGAGGAAGGCCACCAAAATACAGATCGTTTTCGAGTGGGGGCGTCTCGTAAACAGGGCCTGAATTTGCATCAGGTAGGATTGTGTTTGAGCCCCCAGCCGCGGCTAGTTCAGCACTACCCAATTCCCACAGGATCTCAGTTGTCTCAGTCATTGGGTATCGTTCTTCCAATCGCCATGATCCCTGATTAGATTGAATCTCTACACCTAACCATGGTTTCTCACCCTCATCTTTTAGGTAATAGGAAAACCATTCCAGCAGATCTTGCATCCAATCCATTCTGACCATTTCTGGATAAGCCTCGACACCTCGACCAACTCCACTTCGATCAAACATAATATCGGGACGATCGGGATAATCATGGTCCCACTGTCCAAACAACCCTTTCGCTTCGATACCCTGGTCGTATAGTAGATTGATTGTAGGCACAGCCATGTGTGGGTCAACGTTCCAATCATGCATTCCTTGAATCAGATATACGCTGCCTTCGTAGTTGTCTAAAACACGGTCGAGAAAATACCGCTCGGCCCAGTAGGTGCCTGCGGCTTCACTCCCCCACATCCATGCAGATACGCCCGTCCCCGGCCCGATGATGTAGTCGGGGCACATATTCTGCACATCCTCTTCATCCCCATCGATTCCGTAACTTCCATACACACCATTGTGCATGATAGGCGCTCGTGCCTCACTACTTCCATTTCTCCACATCAATTCCATGACTCCGATGAGCCCTGAGATGGGGACAATGGTGGCGAGATGCTCATTTCCAAACATCGCTGCTTGCCAAGGTGTACTCCCATCGTATGATTTTCCTATCATTGCGACCTTTCCGTTACTCCAATCTTGGGTGCCCAACCAGGTGACAGCAGCATCCACACCGAGTTGTTCGGCATTCCCCATCAGATCCATACAATGATTGGATCGCCCGGTTCCCATTACTGCTACTTGTGCGAATGCATATCCGTGCGGGACAATTTGTTCGATGATCATTTCACCGAGCCAAGTTCCAGCCTCTTCGATTCCTGGCGTACTTACAGAAGCTTCATCGAAATAGGGCCCAAATTCGGCAATGACCGGAACAGTAACTCCCTCTTCAACCAGAGGAATCCATACAGCCAAACTGACCTTTCCATTGGGTGCTGCACCCCCTTCTTCAAGAGGTAATTCAAATTCAACAAAGTGGTGTGTACCACTCCACAGACTCTCACCATTTGGACCGGTTAGAGATCCGTTGTTCAAGACATAGGAGTGCGCATCATCGGTCACGAAATCAATGAGGTGCCGTTCCCAAATAGGTGGGTATTCATCAATATCATTTCCAGCAATCTGACCCATCAGTGATGAAGTGAGGATTTGACTGACTAGTAACGCGACGATGCCAACGGCCACCAATCCCCCCAAAGCCCACCGACGAACCTTTCGCGATACCCCACCAGGGGTGAAAAAATCCACAGCCTCGGAGACGATGACTGCCTCTAGGATATCATCGACCATGACATCACCCTTATCGGGGCGTAAAGGCCCCTCCACATCAGGCTAACGATGCCTAGGACTAGATACTCACTCACTTTCGTCGCCAATACGATTGATTTGTTCATACTCGACAACGATGTTTCCAATGAGCAAGGCCGCCGCTCCAAGAGGGAGCCAGAAAGTGACCCCTCCCTCGAGTCCAAGCATGAGTGACCCAAGCATTGCCCATACAGGTTCCAATGCATACAGAATCGCTGCGCGTACCGGCGTTACTTGCTTTTGGAACATGTTGAGGACGAGTAATGCAACTAAGCTGCCCAATATTGCACAGAGCATTAGTGGGAACGTGAATTCTACATCTTTCATTAGTCTGAAAAATTCATTGGTGAATTCCCTTGATACCACCATATATACTACGACCGATAAGGTTGCAACAGTTAGCAACATCGTCGCAGTCACCTGAATCGGATCAACTACTTTCGTGATTCGATCAGTGGCGATAATATGTGCCCCGAACAGGAATGCACATCCCACGGTCAACCATTCCCCAACACCAAAATTAAGCTGTGGCGGCCCACTAATCCAACCCGCTCCAAACGTCGCTAGGAGTACACCCAAGACTGCAAAACGAGTCAATTTTTGCATCCCAAGGGCGACACCGATCAGTGCAGTAAATACAACATACAAACTGGTCAAGAACGCCGAGACAGCAGGTGTAACATCGGTAAGCCCTAACATCTGAAGGATGAAGCCGCCCCATACGATGACGCCGAGAACAACTCCTCCCCTCCAAACCTCACGATCTTTGAGGCCATGCCAGGTTTTAGGCACAAAGATGAGAAGAAACAATCCAGCAATTACGAATCGCATCATGACAAAGAAAATCGCCACATCTTTCTCATCCAAACCTGGTGCTGAATGAGCCGCAGCATCGAGCGATTGTTGCATCCAGATGAATGTCCCCCCCCATAGTAGGGTTACACCAAACAACGCCATGGTGGCCTTGCGTATATTCTGCATAATCACAACTCCAAGGCATCACGAATGACACTTCTGAACATCGCAATAGAACGCCGATGGTCGATTACCTTGGCATGTCCCTTCGCCAGATTTCCTAATTCCTCACGATTGTCATAGCAATGTTTCAACGCCTCACACCAGACATCTAGATTGGCATCGGATGGGACGATGACACCTCCTGCCCCGACCGCTTCGGGTTGTGCTCCGATATTCACTGAGACCGAAGGGACTCCAAACAGGCCTGCTTCATTGATCACACGCCCCCATGAACCCGTACTCCGAACAGTCAGTAGATGAATATCACAACTTGAGAAGATTTCACCTACGGACGTATGGCCATGGCAGGTAGCGTTCGAGAAACCAGACAAACCTTCGACATATCCACCTCCTCCATAAATATCGAAATGAGCTTCAGGCCAGGCCTTGGAAATATACGGAAGAAGCCGTTGGTAGAACCCATATCCCTTTTCTGGCGTCACACCTATGATCGCAATTCGCGGACTCTCAGGATCCGTTCTCGAGGCCAAACCCTCTTCTCGAACACCCTCAACATCTTCTACGGTNCCGAAACGCTCTGCATAATCAACAGGGAGTGGAACATGAGCCCCCTTTTGTAACGAGAAGACGGCGCTAATTTGTTCCAATAAACCATGCCCTGCGCCACAAACTGCGATAGCATTGACCAGTGAAGATCTGTACAAATCGGGGTGGTCAAATTGTAATTCATCGCGCACGAACACAAGATATGGAATCCCAAATTTCCGGAAGGCACGTGCCGCACCTTCCGACCAATGCAATTGGGTGACTCCGATTAACAAGTCCCCAGCCGCTTCCGCATCTTCCAATTCGTCTTTCAAGCGACCTTCAAGCCATCTGGAAAATTTCCGATTGACTCCACGAAGATGACGCCGTTGGAATCCAACGTTCGGGCGGCCAGAGGATCTATTCCTCAACCGCCATGCCAAACCCGACCAAAGATCCTCAACTGCAAATGTGCAAATATTGCGCACCAATTCACTATCTTCAGTCAGTGATGTCACATCGCCTCGGTCCGAACTTTGGAAGATTTTTACAGACCAACCATCGACACCATCCACCTGTTCAGAGGCTCGTAAAGGAGTATATTCGGGCGCATCTTCAGCATATGGTCCTTGAACCGAGACACCTTTCAGAAGCGTTGCAAGAGACATTTCCGCCCCGCCTGCTGGGGGGTCAAGGTCCCGAAGCGCCGCAAGAATCCGGACACCCATGATACTGCGGCACACTTCGACCACATCAAATCGCCCCATACTCCCGAGCAATTTGTATCGAGTCGACACCGTCTTCAAGGGAACCGGGGTCGCGCGACCATGGGGCAGTGCGTAGCCGTTGTCGGAACGGGCTACTGGGGCCGCAACCACGTTCGAACCTGGGCCNCGTTGAAGCAAGAGAATGTGATTGATCGNCTNATNGTCTGCGATGTAGANGAACAACGCGCGCGTGAATTAGCCAGTGAGTTTGGCTGTGAGTGGCATACAGACGCACTCACTCTCAAGCAAACATTTGACATCACTGCCGCCTCAATCGCAACACCCACACCGATGCACGCACCTCTAGCCATTGCGTTGATGGAGCAAGGTGTTGATGTGCTGGTTGAGAAGCCATTAGCGATGAACGAGATCGAAGCACAATCAACGGTTGAAGCAGCGAAAGTGCATGGTCGCTTGTTATGCGTCGGACATTTGTTCCGCTACCATGTCGCCATTCGTAAAGCAGCAGAGATGATTGCAAATGGTGAAATCGGCCCCGTATTACACATTGAATCTGAACGACTCTCTGTCCGTGAACCTCGCCCTGATATCGGTGTTATTGCTGCCCTCGCGATTCATGATATGGACATCTGTCGAGATTTGATGGGCGATNTTGATCCTGAAGAAATTGCAGCCTTCTCTCTACCGAGCGAGATTGAAGGAATTGAAGACNACGCAGTCATTCACATGCGNTTTCCCCAAAACACTTGCAACAATCCATTGGGACCATCAGCACAGATCACCGTTTCTTGGCGAAGTCGCGTCCGCGGCAAGGTCCGTGAATTGAGAATAATCGGCCGAGATGCCTCATTGCACATCGATTACTTGGACCACACGGGACTCTGGATTCACAAACATCCAGGTAATATCCGTGGACCCGATTGGGGTGGCTTTGGTGCCGCACCNCGTGAACGTGTTGAAATCAAAGGTGGCGAACCAAGTCTTACTGCAGAGTTGCGAGCCTTTGCGAACGCTTGTGTTCTTCATCATCAGGGCGAATCATTCGACAATCTAAACATTCTTGCCCCGGGTGAAATCGGTGTCATTGGAATGCGCTTGGTTGAGTCCGCATTGCAAGCGACCAAAGAATGATGGCAGATGATTCAAGAAGTGAATCCACCTCCGCGCATCATGGCGATTAATTTGGCCGAACCTCTCCTCGGCGGCCTTTACACACTCTTTGCCGATGCATTAGGAAGTACTGTTGCATGGTGGGTAGGGCACATCACTTTGGTTGCAGGAATCGCATTGCTTTACTGGGCCATCACGAACTGGGAAGAACTCTCGTACGGTTTNGGNCNCAACGGCACACGNCTGGTCGCCTATCTTGTTCTGATNGGGGCAACAGTCGGACAAATGATGGTGTATCAGGNATACTTTGCATTCCCCACTTNAGGGGCATTCATCACAGCCGGTGCCACGAGCGCTTACATTTGGTGGCAATGGTATCAGTTGGAACCACAAAAGGTCTGAGACCAAGAGCATTCATGTGCTGTGAATGCCGCCATCGAATGGATGGCCACCTTTGGAGACCACCCACCACTTCCAGATTCACTGGAATCGTTACTCTCCGATGAAACGGTCTCGACACTTTTTCTGAAGGCCGATTGCCCCCCACGTGTTAAGGCAGGACACATCACTGAATTGAGGCTGGAAGAGCTGGATTTACCAGCATGGGACAAACCCACCCTTGAGTCACTCGCAGAAGAATTGGTTGTAACCATTGAACAACATTCACATCGCTCGGATTGTTTTGTAGAAATCGAGCGGGAAGGGTGCCGGATTGTTCAGGCAGGTGATTTGCGAATTACCTGTGCTTGGCCCCCATTTTCAGAAGCTTGGGAAATCACTGTTGTCCGCCCAGTAGCACACTTATCGCTATCNGATTACGAACTCGACCCACGTCTTATCAAGCGACTTTCNGANCATCACAGAGGTGTGTTCGTCGTGGGTAAACCAGGNTCTGGCAAAACGACCTTTGCTCAGGCNATCGCCGCATACNTGGATGAAGAAATTGGCGCCATGGTCAAGACCATGGAAGCCCCACGAGATCTCCAAGTCCCTCAACGTGTAACTCAGTATGCACCCTTGGAGGGTAATTTGGAAAAAACTGCCGAAGTCATTTTTCTTGTTCGCCCCGATTTCGTGATTTTTGATGAAGTCCGCCGCGCCCGCGACTTCGAAATTTTCGCCGATGTTCGTTTGGCAGGCGTAGGTCTACTCGGTGTCACTCATGCAAACAGTGCATTGGAAGCAGTTCAACGGCTAATTGGCAAGGTCGAATTGGGAATGATCAGCCAAGTATTGGACACGGTCATTCACATCGAAAAGGGCCAGATTTCACAGGTCCTAGAATTGAAAATGGTCGTACGAGCACCAAGTGGAATGGAATCCGATCTCTCCCGCCCCGTCATTGAAGTTCGCACATTCCCATCAAACAAAATGACTCACGAGATATTTTCCTTTGGCGAGCAAATCGTTGTCGTCCCAGTTGATGGCTCCGGTTCACAAAGTCCTGCCAAGAAATTGGCAGCTGCAGAACTCGCTAGACGAATCCAACGCTGGACAGGTGCAAGAATCCACCATGTGGAGATGGCTTCAGACACTGCGGCAAAAGTTTTCGTTGACGATAGCGCAATAGGTTCCATCGTCGGCCAAGGCGGTTCAGGTGTACGAAGTATGGAAGAGGAATTTGGCTTGAAAATCAAGGTTAAGGGCGCAAATGAATTGCCACGTGGAACGAAAAAAATTGGTAGTAAGGCTCAGGAGTGGGATCTCCAAACAGAGCGTTCGATGGGCGGCCGTTCTTGGGAACAAGGTGGCGGCGGCCGTCGAGGCAAGAAAGGAAAACGTCGCCGCTGAGGCCCGTAGGGCCTCGCGAAGGCTTCTTGAGTGCGGCTTTGGCCGGTGATTCATGGGCGAGGAGGCGGCCGGCAAACCCCCAGTGGTGATTCTCCGTGAGGAGACAAATGTCACCAGTGGGACCGCAGTCCAAGAGAAATTGATTGCCGCCGCCCGTGTTTTTGCTGATTTACTGCGCCCAACATATGGCCCACGTGGCCTTGACAAAATGATGTACAAGACCGATGGGACCACCGCTGTCACCAATGATGGCGCAAAAATCGTCTCCGAGTTGATGGTCAAACATCCAGCCGGTAAGATGTTCGTCGCGATGGCAGAATCTCAAGAGAATTCCTGCGGTGATGGCGTGACAGGCACTCTCCTGCTGTGTGCTGAGTTGTTGCTCGAAGCGGGTCGACTTTTGCAGAAAGGACTACATCCACTCACTGTGATTGAAGGTTACAATCAAGCCAATGCAATCGCTTTGGACACCATCTCTAATCTTGCCACCACATGTTCTACCAAAGAACTCAGGCAAGTGGCTATGACTGCGCTGACTGGCAAAGGGGCCGAAGGCGCATCTGAACATCTCTCAGAAATAATCGTAGAGGCCTTACAAACAGTGAATGCGGATCCCGATTATGTGACCATGCACAAAGTCAATTCCGGAGGGCTTTTCGATAGTAAAATTCTCCACGGGATTGTTGTACGTCGCCGTGTTTTATTGGATGCTCTCCCATCCAAAATTTCTGATGCAAAGGTTGCCACAATCAATGGAGATTTGGCCCCAAGAAAACAAATTCGGACAGCTGAAATTGAAATTGAAGAAGCCAGCCAATTGGACGCCTTCCTCGCTGCTGAAGAGGCGGCAATCATCAGTCTAGCAAACACACTACTTTCCTCCGGAGCCAATGTGTTCCTTTGTACAGGCACAGTCAACAAAGGCCTGTTGCATCATCTAATGCGTGCCGGCTGTTTTGTCGCAGGTGAATTCGATGACAGTGAATTGCGAAATGCATCATTGGCAACCGGCTCAAGAATCATTGAACATCTGAACGATTTGTTACCTGAAGATATCGGAACCGCTGGACGTTTGATTACTGAACGGAAAACATCCACCGATCAAGTTGAGGACATCATTCGTCTAGAACAATGCCCATCCCCCGGTGTCGTGACTTGCGAGGTCGGTGGTGCAAATCACCTTGCGGCCGAGGAAGCGATTCGGGCTTTACACGACTCTTTGAGAGCAACCGGTTTGGCGATGCGCACTGACCGACTCGTCGTTGGTGGGGGTGCAACCCATATGGCCTGCGCATTGGCCATACGTGAGGCAGCAGAGCGCGAAGCAGGCCGAAATCGATTGGCAATGGACGCCTTTGCCCGCGCATTGGAGATAGTCCCCTCAACACTGGCATTGAATTCAGGTGCCGATGCATTGGACATGGTTTTGGAACTCAGGGCCGCCCACCGAAATGGCAACGCAAGGGCCGGAATCAAATCCGATGGAACGGTTGGAGATACGGGTGCAACAGAAGCCGCGGCTACCTTGGAGTCCGCCATTTCCGCCGCCACAGAAACCTGCGCTAGCATGCTTAGAATCGACCAAGTGGTTTCCGCACGTGGCGATTGAGAGACCATCGAGTTCAAATGCGGCCATACGTTGGATGGTTAACGGGTTCCACTCATGGTTGATATGAACCAGCCAACCCTGACCAGTTCGGTCCCTGGTAAGGAGGGTGTTAATGCACCTCGAGCGCTCATTTCAGTCTACGATAAATCAGGCGTCACGGCATTCGCTACAACCTTGACAGCGATGGGTTGGCAAATACTCTCAACAGGCGGTACAGCACGCCTGCTGCGGGAAAATGGGGTTGATGTGACAGACGTTACAGACGTCACGGGCCACCCTGAGGTTTTCGATGGCAGAGTCAAGACACTACACCCTGCAATTCATGCTGCCATCCTCGCTCGAGGTAATCATCCAGAGGACATGGCCACACTTGAGGAATTGGGGTACCCAAGAATCGACTTGGTCGCAGTCAATCTCTATCCATTCGAAGCAATCGCCGCTCAATCGCCCCCAGTCAGCGAATCCGCCTTGATTGAGATGATTGATATCGGCGGCCCTACTTTGGTTCGCGCATCCGCAAAATCACATGCAGATGTACTCATAGTCACAGACCCCAGTGATTATGGCGAACTCCTGGAAACATTGCAAGAAGCCAACGGTGATCCGAATGCGGTTGACATGCCAACTCGTCAAAGGCTTGCACTGACTGCATACCAACGAACGGCAGCATATGATGTGGCTTTGGCAAATACATTGGCAAATCGCTTGGAATCTCTAGAGGACGCCGCAGCGGAAGTACTACCTGAGAAACTCCTAGTTTCAGGCGGCGCGCAACAAGCACTCAGATACGGAGAGAATCCACACCAACCTGCTGCATTTTACCCTGGAAACACGGTGGGGGAAACACCCAGTGGCCTGGCCGCCGCTATACAACACGGCGGCAAAGATTTGTCCTTCAACAACTATCTAGATTTAGATGCAGCACTGCGATTTTGCCGTTCCTATATTGGCCCCGAGTGGGCCAAATGGCCTCACTGCTGTGTAATCATCAAACACACCAATGCATGTGGTGTTGCCATTTCTACAGATCAAGTATCTGCATGGGATGATGCGTTGTCCAGTGACCCTGAATCTGCATTTGGATGTGTTATCGCATTCAATACAATCGTGACAAAATTGACCGCAGAGAGAATTGGGGATCACTTCGTGGAGTGTATCATAGCACCCGGTTACGAAGAAGGTGCCCTATCGGTACTCTCGGAGAAAAAGAACCGTCGGATGTTGACATTGGATTCAATGTCGTCACTTGAGATGAAAACACAATTCCGCCAAATTGACGGCGGCTGGCTCGCCCAAACAGAAGGAGCCCCAGTTATTAATTGGTCAGAAGTCAAGTGTGTGACAAAAATACAAGCAGACCCCAATCAGGTGGACTTGGCTCGATTCGGTGTCGCAGTCTGTGCACAAGTGAAGAGTAACTGTGTGATTTTTATCCAACCAACAGATACCGGATTTGCCACAGTCGGAATAGGCCCGGGCCAAACCAGTCGTGTTGAAGCCGTCCGAATCGCCTCTCGCAGAGCGGGGAAACGCGCCAAGGGTGCGATGATGGTATCGGATGCGTTCTTCCCATTCCGTGATGGAATCGATACCAGCCACGATATCGGCATCACCGCCGTAGTTCAGCCCGGTGGCAGCATCCGTGATCAAGAAGTGATTGAGGCAGCGGATGAACATGAGATGACTATGCTGTTTACTGGCATACGGTTGTTTAGGCACTAATTTTCAAAGAAATGGGGTGGCATCGATCTCAGTTACAGTTGAACTACCGCCTCAACAAAGTGATGAAGAAAGTTTCATTCAACATGCAGTTGATTTACTGAGCCAACAGATTTGGTGCTGGGGCCGCGACATCCTTCGGCCGGAAGGAAATTGGTTATTGGAAATGGGCTTCCAGCGATTAGAACCTCCCACAGACGACAGAAAAACATCTAGTGTTTATTGTCTAGAAATCCCAAATAATCGGCGTGTAGTCTTACGTGGCTACGGAGTATTTTATGGAGATTCTAAACGTGGAGGCGTTTTTCTACCTCGTTACGAATATGTACCAAAATATACTGAACATTCTACATTGGATAAGCCTCCGTGGAAGTCGAGTGACTTACCTGAATTGAAACCTCCAACCCAGGCCCAGAAAACTGAATACCGAACACTTGTGCTTGACTTGATTGATTGGATTCAAAATTACGAACAGGATATTATTGACAAGTTAGGGGTTGAATATCGCCACTCTTCATTAGAAGGGTGGGACAACGGTAAGCGAACAATCATTCCTGTTGAGGATATGGCCTATGAATGGGAACAAATTGGAATGAACCATTTTGATTTTATCCAATCATCCTGAGTCACCGCCATCATTGGGAAATCTCCGTTTTCAATCACGAGTGGAGCTATTGGAGGCCCGTAGCAATGCCTTGGCCGAGGAAGAATAGCACTGACCTGTTCAAATAGGCCAGCGCGCGCGCTCACCTTGGGGGAAAGAATGGACGTCAGTTTCTACGATTTGGGCGTCGACCCAGGTCTCGTAACTTCTCTGAAGGAAATGGGTATCACTGAACCATTTGAAGTCCAAAGAGAGTCGATTCCAGATGCAATGATGGGCAACGATATTTGTTGCCGGGCACCCACAGGCTCGGGAAAAACTCTGGCTTTTGGTTTGCCATTAATCATGCGAACACTTCGTGCTGATCCAGAATTTCCAACCTCACTCATCCTTTCACCAACCCGGGAACTTGCTGACCAAATCGCGAATGTTCTAACACCACTTGCTGCAACCTTTGACCTTGAGGTACTGGCAATTTACGGAGGCGTACCATATGGGCGCCAACGTAAGGCCCTGTCGAGAGGGACTGACATCGTGGTCGCATGCCCTGGACGTTTGTTGGACTTGCTAGGGCACGGTGCATTGAGTTTGGAAGATGTCGGAACCGTGGTTCTCGATGAAGCGGACAGAATGGCAGACATGGGGTTCATGGAACCCGTCTGTGAAATTCTAGAACAGTGNGCCCCCAATCGTCAGACCGTTCTCTTCAGTGCCACTCTCGACGATGAAGTCGGCGACTTGGTTGAAAAGTACTTACACAATCCAGTAACTATTGAAATCGGTCCGAAGGAAGTAAGTATGGATAGTATGGAACATTTCTTCTGGCTCATGAAGAACTCAATGAAGCCGGGGATTGCTGCTGAAATCATTCGCAAGTGTGGCAAGACAGTGGTATTTTGTCGAACGCGCAAAGGTTCCGATAGGGTTGGAGACGAACTGGTAGAAGAAGGCATCAGTGTCGCCGTATTGCACGGGGGCCTCGACCAAAGACAGCGAGATCGTGCGATGGCGAAATTTGTCGAGGGTCGTTGCATGGCATTGGTCGCCACAGATGTGGCTGCAAGAGGTATCGATGTCGAGGGCATCAATTGCGTAATCCATTATGANCCAGCCGAAAATGGCAAGGTGTACAAGCATCGCAGTGGAAGAACCGCCAGAGCAGGCGCACAGGGCACTGTAGTTTCCTTGGTTCAAAATCCTCAGAAGAAAATGTGTAGTAAATTGCAGAAAGACGTCGGAATTTTTGTCAAATTCAAGCCACCCGAGTTCAATGATTTACCCAAATATGAAGTTGAATATATCCCCCCACCTCGTCATAAAAGCAAACCTCGAAAGCCGAAAAGAGACGCAAAGCGCGCTCGGTTTCATGGCAAATCAAACCGCCGTCAAGAAGACCGTCGAACCAAGCGTGGCGCTAATCCACGTGGTGGNAAACCAACGGGCAAACGCAGGAACCCACGTCGAAGCGGACGCCAATCACGCCGTTGAATAGCCGATGTGAACCTCATCTCCCTCGGTTTTCATGATGAAGATGGATTGCAAATTGATTCCATTCTCTGCTAAACTCCGCGTGAANACACCCAATGAGCCAGGAGCGTGGTGTAGGACCGCGGTTTCAAGTTGGCGCATGGTGAAGGTTACACCAATTGAATCGAGCGCCTCTTTCGTTCCATCCGCGTCGTCAGTGACCATGACAACTGCAGCTGTACCGCTCGCGATTCCAGCACCAGCTAAAATGTTAATTCCTGCCTCACCGATGACCTCACAGCACTCAGCCATAGCTCCGGGTTTGTCTTCCAAATTGATTAGAAACTCGTTCATGGTCGGCGCTGACCAAAGTCGCCTTTCAACCTTCGTCTTCCACTAATGATTGGTCACGGGTCTTGACCTTGGCGTACAACCACCAGACCCCAATCATTCCGGCTAGAAGAATGGTGATTGAACCATATCCAGGATCAGCACCATTCCAAGAATTAGGCTCCATCCATTTTCCATCACCCAATGTCGAGACATACCAAACAAAAGTCGCAGATGTAAACGTCATCAATGAAATCAAAACCATCACACCTCGTTTGGCATGCTTTGGAATCGTTTTCCCCGTCGCATAATACTCAAACATCGCGACCCCAAAAAATCGGTTCGTCAATGTCCATCTAAACATGGACTCACTTGACATCGAGAACAAAAAAGCTGCTGGCACCGCCCACGATACGGTTGGCCACCCTGGAATCCAAATACCAATGACTGCAAAGATGATGAAGAGAAATCCGAACCCGATGTAGAGCTTACTTTTAGCGGGGCTACTGGCGACACAATAGGTCTCGACGATTGCATCAATCGTGTCCAAACGTCCGCCCATGCTTAGACTCCTAATCTTCTTGTTTTGACTCTTCGCTTCAAGCCAACCCTCTTCAGGAAGCATCACTTCGATGGATTCAGGAGGCGCTTCAATCCGTATCGGCTCTGTTGACAACCCTATCCGTCTTGCCGTCTTCATTTCCGGCTCGGGCTCTGGGATGGATGCACTCATTCGTCATCAGATGTCATCGCCTTCACTCCATCAAACGATACTAGTACTCTCCAATCGCTCCGATGTTGCAGGTTTGATCAAGGCCGAAGCCCATGGCATAGAAACAGTCGTCATCGAAACAGACGCCTCAATCACCGCCTCAATTGATCGCCGTGAAGAGCACGAAAGCCGCATCATGTCTGTACTAGAAGAATATGAAATCGAAGCCGTAATTCTCTCCGGATACATGCGCATTCTTTCGCCCCATTTTGTGCGTTCATGGGAGGGTCGATTACTGAATATTCATCCTTCTCTATTGCCAAAATATCCCGGTGCTCACGCCCACAGGGACGCCCTCGCCGATGGAGCAAGCATCACCGGTTGCACAGTTCATTTCGTTGATGAGGGGGTGGACACAGGACGCATTCTTGCGCAGAGAGAAGTCCCCGTTCTCCCCGATGACAATGAGCAAACTCTCTCAGAACGTGTGAAAAAAATCGAACATCAATTGTATCCGGAAGTCATCGATGCCTTTGCCGCCGGGAAAATCACAAATAATTAGCATCCAAAGTCGCTGGGCGAATTGACATTGCGGAATGCGTTCACATTTTCGAAATCTACAATGATATTTGGGATGGTCCGCAGGATCCGTTTGAGTGAATCCCTTTGTTTTGCTTTCTGTAAAGTTTCCAGAACTAAATTGACATCAATCAGCGAGAGCAACGGTTGTAATTTCCCGGAACGAGGCATCACAACGGCATGATTACACTCCCTCAGATTTTTGAAAACACTACCATCTATCCAAGGCACATCACAGGGAGCCAATTGAATGCGAGAGACACCGTTCGATTGACAAACTCGCAATGCTGATTTGAGCCCAGATTTTGCACCTCGCTCCACTTCATTATCCAAGATGAACTCTACATCGGTAAGATGAGCCAACGAATCCATCAATTCCAATCGCTGATACCCATCACGTACTGCGACATACAACGTTGTACATCCTCCATCTCGTAACGCGTGAGCGACCCGAACAATCATCTGCGAACCTCCAACTAACATTGATGCCTTCTGCACCCCCATTCTAGTCGAAGCCCCACCAGCTAAAATGAGAGCCGGGTGCATCATTGTCACCTAACTCACAAGGTAAAGCTCATCCATAGCCGCCTCAAGTTCCCGCATCAGGGCTCGGGCTCGCTCAAACAATGCCCGCTGATCGCGTCTGTTGGCTGCATTCGGTAACCATGCGAGGAGTTGTTGAATGTCCGCAGCATCGCGTTCAACAGTCCATTGCAGTACCTGTTCAAGCACGGGATCATCAGCCTCAAGAAACCGTTCAACCATATCCCGTTCACAGAAGCAACAGCCCTTAGTATTCGCTTACGAATTGAGCATTTGGTCACGTACTCGAATCAATAATGAGTCACCATTAGGATACTGAATACTCTGAAATTGTTCGATTAGATTGGAGGACAACGGAGGCCGTTTTGCTCGGATCCATGCAGCGTGACAAACCAGCAAAGCGAGATGTGAGTGAGCCATACTTTTCTGACACCACTCGATTAGCAATTCTTCACCTGGAGTTTCATGTCTTGCTCGCAAACATTCCTCGATTGATAGTAGCAAGGCTTCTGCTGTCGAAGCAACACCGATGACATTCCCAAGATGTACCCAAACATTGCCAACTGTTTGTAAATTCGCAAGAAGTAGGGCGGCGAGTGCAACATCCTCACGCCCATGCCTTCTCCACAACTGATGAACCAATTCGAGCAGGATTTTTTCCTCACCACGCGTGAGCAGCCATGAGCAAATCCTTCGCAGAACGTCATCAGGCGTACCGAGATGAAACGCATAACCTCCGGATTCCCTCAATCGATCGGTTTGCGACTTGACAATCAATGCTGGGACGCCGATGGGGTAGGCCTCTCGTACAATAGTCATCAATCGATTTGCCCGTCGGTGAACTTTGCTTGGTTGAGAGGATAACCAATCATCCAATGGATCAGTCTTGGTCACCCTTCTGGCCCCCTTCAGGCAAAATCGAACGGAGTTTGTTGACCAAACCATCTACTACATCTTTGGCCTGGTCGAGTCCTTTTTCGACAACCTGGAACACATTCTTTTCCACATGTTCTTCCAACTCATCGTGAATCGCAGTAATTACTGCATCATTTTCATCTTCATTAATCTGGAACATCAACCGCAAATATGCGACAACAAAGTACTCATCTTCACTGATGCTTGCATTCAGATAAGCTGTTTGGAACATGCCTGCATAGATTCGCAACTGTTCCTCTTTGTCTAGAACGCGACCCTCTTCCAGTTTTTCACCCGCAACGATGGCATCATAGACACGTTTGGGGACATCTTCATCCAATCCCAAGAGGCTTGCGAGTTTGATGACTAAACGCTTTTCTTCTCTTGTGATCTCACCATCTCGCAATACAATGGAAACAACCCCTTGGAAGGCGCTGATGTCGGTGACGTCGTCGTCAGGCACGAACGGTGAGGCCCCCTTCCTCCTCATAGCGGTTCGCCCATCGTCCACAACCGAATTCAAGCATGTTTTTGTCCAATGCCTTCATGAAGGAGGGATTGGTCGGCTCGTCTGCAGGTTAGACCTGTCACGCTCCCAGGGCCTGTGCCCTTCCCCGTGAATACGCGCGATGAAAACCCTCCCGAAAGGGCCGGTTGAGTGCTAGGAAAACCTGCGAAAGCAAGGAAGGAAACACATGAGTGAACAGAAAGCAAAGTACATGATCCACGCGACAATCAAGGCGGATGGCACCATCCAACGAAAAGACGTTGTTGGCGCTATCTTCGGCCAGACCGAAGGCCTACTCGGTGAAGAGTTGCAGCTACGAAAATTGCAGCGCACGGGCCGCATTGGTCACGTGGATGTTGAATTGAACTCCAATAAGTGCAAAGTATCCGGCGAGATTCGCCTCCCCAGTAGTCTTGACCAAGTCTCGACCGCTGTTGTTGGAGCCGCCTTGGAAACCATAGAACGAATTGGCCCCTGCAAGTCAACCATCAAAATTGCACGAATCGAAAACATTCACAGTGTCAAGCGAGACACCGTCATCGACCGAGCGAAGGATCTCTTACTCAACATCGTGAACGAAGGATCCAACGATAGCAAGAGCATTCTTGATGAAGTCCGTAGTGTTCTCACATTGGGAACAGAAACCAACATTGCAGGCATGACCTGTGGACCTAACGCCAAGGATAGCGAAGCCCTCATCATCGTTGAAGGCCGAAACGACGTTCGAAACCTACTGAAATTTGGCATCAAGAACGCCATCGCAACAATGGGTGCAAACGTCAAGGACGAACTGGTCGAACTCGCCAAGAAAAAGAGCAACGTTACAGCGTTCTGCGACGGAGACCGTGGTGGTAAATTACTGCTAATGGAACTATCTGGAGCGTTGGGGAAGTCATTGACTCACATTGCGATTGCTCCAGAATCCCGTGAGGTAGAACACCTAGAGGGCAAAGTTGTCACCAAGTGTCTGAATCAAAAGGAAACTGCGACAAAAGCCATTGCACGTATCAAGTCTCAACTTGAGGCTGATGATGATGGCGGAAATCGCAAGGCTGGCTCAAGTAATGGTTCTCGAGAGATTCCAGACAATATTCGCGAATGGTCCGCACACATGACCGACTTGAAGAAGAACTTCGGGATCCTCATCCTTGATGATGGCTCACCCTCTGAACCGATTGCAGCGAGCAAACTGGAAAAGTACGCTGAAGAAATCGAAGGTGCACAGTGCCTAATCGTGAACTCAAAAATCAACGCACGAATGGTTGAGATTGCAGAGTTGGGTGCGATTCCTAATGTCCTTGGCAGCGCCTCTGGTACCGGAAGCTCCGACAGCGTCGAAACATACGCAATGTCAGATTTGAAGTGACCCTCACCCCTAGGGGTGAGAACGATAACCCCTCTACCTTCTAGACGGTAGTATGCAACCACAAGTGGTCGGTTCAGCGCCAGCCATGGCACCCGCCCCGATAGCGGCCCCAGCGCCCTTGACAGGTAGTACAGCCCCTAATCGAACAATGATGATACACACGGGTTTGATTGTGACGGCATTACTCTTCGCATTGATTGGAATGATGGGTAACACCTGGTTAACCCTCGACTCAGACGAAGAAGAGGAGTTTCTTGAAGCAGGCGCAGGCTTAACCTCGAGTTGGGCGACTATTGAAACTGGTAGCGCTGATGAATGTAAGGCAGGCTTAGAAACCCTGGAAGAAATGGCGGGTGATGATAACCCAAATGAAATGAAATGTGATGGCAAAAACCTCGAAATGACTGCTTTATTCAGCGATCTTTGTGATGCTGAAGGAGACGATTATGAAGACGATTGTGATAAGGCAAGTGCTGGATTTACAGGCACCCTCTTCATCATTCTCGGAATTCTTGTTTTGGTTACAACTCTCGCTGCAACGTTTTTACGACCACGCGGCACAACACTACCGTTCTCACAGTACTATCCTTTTTGCGGCGCAGCATCCATACTGATTGGAGTGGTTGCGTGGTATCTGATGATGCCTGAACCTCCAGAAGGTTCAGACCCAAGTTTGGGTTCTAATGCATGGATGACAATTGCCAGTAGTGCCTTTGCCACAGGTGCAGGGGGACTCATGATGTACCAAGGTAGCGTAGAAACTACATCTGCCATGGGCCCCAAATTGAGTGCCCGCCCCTCCGGCATTGGCGCACGAACACTCACCCCTGATATAGACGCACGAGAATTCGTCCTTCGAGAAACAGCAATGGGCAATCAAACATTGTCGATTGTCGAAGACGGGGATTTGTTCCGCATTACTCGCGCAATTCGTGGCGAAAGCGGAACCCACAGCGAAGATTTGTTCATGTCTCGAATGGATGCACTATGTGGATTCACACATGCTCGATTTGATTGGTTGGATACCACTCGATATCTGTGGAACCTGCTTGCCATCAGTGGTCTTGTGTTGACTATTCTGGCCTTCGAAAACCCATCCTTGATTTTCTACACCAACTGGTTCATTCTGATGTTTGCAGCAGGCACCATCTTCTCCATGTTGCAATTCGCCG